>NZ_JBKBOV010000025.1:0-73008 GCF_046293535.1 Massilia sp.
TACGCGGCCGACATCGGTGGTGCCGATGGCGCCAAGGCATGGTCGGTGTTCATGTCGCGCAGCGTGAAGCCGGACTATGCGCTCGGCCCACAGTTCGACATCGTTCCCCGCTAAGCGCCAACAACTGCCAACTGCAGTCCTGCTTCCCTGAAAAGCCCGGCGGATTCCACCGGGCTTTTTACTTTCTGCATCGCAGATGGGCCGATATCAAAGACCCGGCCTACCTTACCGCACCGATTTCAACGCATACCAAAAGTAAGCATCACTCTAGATGATGACAATAAAAAAATGCAATTTGAAAGATGTTTTGGCCATTTTATCGATTGATCATGATTGAAACTCCATCATGACCGTCCTCCATTCGATAAATTAGCGCATCCAGTTCTTACAATTGGTTACTTTATTTCTTGAACGCATAGGTTTAAGCTAGGAAAATGTTTCACAGGAAATCTGCTGCAGTTAACACTTTGTCCACGAGCTCAATGAAAGATATGTCCCAGATGCAAGTCGCACTCCGTACTTCCTTCGCCCTGCTATCCTTGGGTATCGCGGCCTCCGCTAGCGCCGCCACCTTGTCGGTTGGCCCCGGCAAGACCTATGCCCGTCCCTGCCAGGCCATTGCCGTGGCCAAGACAGGTGACATCATCGAGATTACCGGCAATACGACTTATAGCGGCGACGTCTGCGGTATCTATGCCAGCAACCTCACCATCCGCGGCGTCAATGGCCGTCCGAAGATCGATGCGGCTGGCAAGAACGCCATGGGTAAAGGTATCTGGGTTGTCGCCGGCAACAACGTAGTGGTGGAAAACGTCGAAATGTTTGGCGCCAAGGTGCCGGATCAGAACGGCGCTGCCTTGCGCCTGGAAGGAACCAATTTCACGCTGCGCTCCTCTTTCCTGCACAGCAACGAGAACGGTATTCTCACCAACGCCAACCCAAACAGCCACATTGTCATCGAGAAAAGCGAGTTCGGCTACAACGGCTACGGCACCGGCTATACCCACAACCTGTACATCGGCAACGTCGCCAGTCTGACCTTCCGCTATAACTACTCGCACGACGCCAGGGTCGGCCATAACCTGAAGTCGCGTGCTCGCGTCAATACGATCGTCTACAACCGCTTTTCAAGCCTTAACGCGGGGCAGACTGGATCGACGCCAGCCGGCAAGCCGAGCTATGAGATCGACCTGCCCAATGCTGGAACGTCCTACATCATCGGCAACGTGATCCAGCAGCCGTCGGTGCACAGCAATCCGAACCTCATCGGCTACGGCCTGGAAGGCGCCAGTAATCCGGGACATGACCTGTATATCGTCAACAATACCTTCCTGAACGATGACAGCAGCCGTGGCAATTTTGTGGCGGTCGGTAGCGGAGTTACCAAGAAGATCTTGCTACAAAACAATATTTTTGCTGGTACCGGTACCCTGACCACTCAGTCCGGCGCGATCGAGAAAACGAACTACCGCGCCGCCGCACCGGGCTTCGTGAACCGTGCCGCCTATGACCTGCGCCCGACGGCGAACGCCCTGGTGATCGACGCCGGCTCTGCTCCCGGCACCTCGGCCGCAGGCGTATCGCTGGTCCCGACCGCCCAGTACAAGCACTCGGCCATGAGCGAAACGCGGGCTGTGTCGGGGAGGCTCGACATCGGTGCCTATGAAGCTGCGGCCGCGACGACCACGGAAACGTCGAACCCGCCGGATACGAACGTGACCTGGACCGACTGCGCTCCGCAGTATGGTATTTGCGTCGTGCCCGGAACGCGTGAAGTACGCTACGGCGCCGCTGGGAGCTATGCCACCAAGATCGTGACCGGTTCGGTCTTGTGCACCGACGCCGTCTTTGGCAATCCAAAGTTTGGCTACGTCAAATCGTGCAGCTATTCCAGCATCGCACGCTGATTGCTTGCTGGGCCGCCAAGGATCGGCGCCGCGGTGCGGTTCAGGTACTGCGGTCGCTCGTCTCGTAGAGTTCGTCATCCAGCATGATCGGGGCGGCGGGGTGTTCCTGACGTCCGAGTTTCTCCATCTCCCTGTCTCGCCCGAAAAACTCGCTTTGGACTGTGCGCCCCAGATAGCGTAGGCGAAAAAGCCGACGGGTCAATTCGCCTGGGCTTTTCAACAACCAGGCATGCATGAGATAGGTCGACAGGACATCTTTTGAACGGCTATGCGCGCCAACATGCCCTGTGCGATATATAGCGCCGACGAAAGGCAGCGGTGCCAGCGGCGTGCCCTGCTGCAGCAAATACTTCGTAATGAAGATATGGCTACCCAGCATTAATTTAATGTAATCTTCGCTGGCCTCTTCAAAAGTTGCTGGAAGCTCCAAAAGATCTGCCCGAATGATATGCGAGGTTCCACACACCATGGAAAAGTCCGGATGGCGGTACAACAGATTGCCGCCCGGAGTCCAAATATACCCGTTCCGGACGAACCATCCATTCTGGCCACGGTGCTTGCCGACGAAGCCGGTTAGCGCTGTGCTGATCAGATCATCGTCATCGGTGACCATGAAGTAGTCAGTCGCGCCTGCGTCGAGCATGCCCGCCAGAATTCGGCGGCCCTTGTCGAACCTGACTGCTTCAAGAAATTGTTCATGGTGGACCGCTCCCCGTTCGTGGAAGGAATTCGGTGGAAAGTCTACCCATTTCACATGCACCCCTGATGGCAGAGGTGGCAAGTCCGAACCGTGATTGGCAACGACAATCGCGTTCCATCCTTTGTCTGCCTGGCTGCTAATCGAATGCAGAGTCAGTGCGAGGTTGCTTCTTAATTCAGCCCAATCACGTGCATTTGCGGGGTGCCTGACAGGTATGACGAACGTGAGAATTGGTTGCACGATAGATTTTATTAGAGGTCAATTCCCAGAGATTAATGTTTGATTTTCTACAAGTAAACTTATTTAGTAATTTGTGTATTTTTCACCACGATATGTAACTTGTAAAAACCTGTTTGGAACAAAAAAACTAGGGCATTCAAGACAAGGCAGGATTCCACTATTCATAGAACCCGGCCTCGCCATGCACGACACATGTCCGGCTAACAAGCAGGACCGGCATCCTTACCAGATGATCACGCGGTCCTTCGGCGCCAGGTACATCTTGTCGCCTTGCTTCACGCCGAAGGCTTCGTAGAAGCCCGGCTGGTTCTTCAGCGTGCCGTTGGCGCGGAACTGCGCCGGCGAGTGCGGATCGGTCTTGACCTGGTTGATCTGGGCCGGCTCGCGCATCTTCGCGCGCCACACCTGGCCCCAGCCCATGTAGAAGCGCTGGTCGCCCGACAGGCCGTTGATGACCGGGGCCTTCTTGCCCTTCAGGGACAGCTTGTAGGCCTTGTGGGCGATCGCCAGGCCCGAGTTGTCGCCGATGTTCTCGCCCAGGGTCAGCTCGCCGTTCACGTTATACCCGGGCAGCGGGCTGTAGGAGGCGTACTGCTGCACCAGCACCTTGGTCTTCTCGGCAAAGCGCTTGCCGTCTTCCTCGGTCCACCAGTTGCGCATGTTGCCGTCGCCGTCGTACTGCGAACCCTGGTCGTCGAAACCGTGGCTGATCTCGTGGCCGATGACCGCGCCGATGGCGCCGTAGTTCACCGCGTCGTCAGCGGCCATGTCGAAGAACGGCGGCTGCAGGATCGCGGCCGGGAACACGATTTCGTTCAATTCCGGGTTGTAGTAGGCGTTGACCGTCTGCGGCGTCATCATCCATTCATCGCGGTCGATCGGCTTGCCTAGCTTGTTCAGCTCGCGGTTGTACTCCACTTCGCGCGAACGCATCACGTTGCCGACCAGGTCATCGCGCTTGACGCTGAGCGACGAGTAATCCTTCCACTTGTTCGGGTAACCGATCTTCGGGTTGAACTTGGCCAGCTTGGCCTGGGCTTCCTTCTTGGTGGCGGGGCTCATCCAGTCCAGGGTATCGATCGACTGGCGGTAGGCTTCGAGCAGGTTCTTCACCAGGGCCTCCATGCGCACCTTGCGCTCGGCCGGGAAGTGCTCCTTCACGTACAGCTTGCCCACTGCATCGCCCAGGGCGCCCTCGACGGTCGACACGCCGCGCTTCCAGCGCGGTTCCAGCTTCGGCGCGCCGGACAGGACCGTTCCATGGAAGGCGAAGCGCTGGTCCACGAAGGCTTTCGACAAGTAGCTGGCGTAGCCGTTGACCAGGTGCTGCTGCAGGTAGACCTTCCAGGTCTCGAGCGGCACGCGGTTCACGATCTCGGCCATGCCCTTCAGGTAGCTCGGCTGGCTGACGATGACGTAGTCGGTCTTGCCCCCGATGCCGGCGGCGCCCAGCCAGGCGTTCCAGTCGTAGCCCGGCGCCAGTTCGGCCAGCTTGGTCAGTTCCACCCTGTTGTAGGTCTTGATCGGATCGCGGTTCTCGACCTTGGTCCACTGCACGCGCGCCAGTTCGGTCTCCAGATCGACGATGGCCTTGGCGTTCGCGGCAGCGTTCTTGTCGCCCGACAGCACCAGCATCTTCTCGACGTGCTGCTGGTACTTGGCGCGGGTGTCGGCCAGCTTGGCATCGTCCGTCTTCAGGTAGTAATCGCGGTCCGGCATGCCCAGGCCACCCTGGTACAGGTCTGCCACGTATTTGGTCGAATCCTTGGCGTCCTGGTGGATATAGAAGCTGAAAGGCACGTTGACGCCGAGGCGGCCCAGGCGCGCGAAGACCGCCGGCAGTTCGGCCTTGTCCTTGATCGCGGCAATTTTCGCCAGCTCGCTATTCAACGGGGTGATGCCCAGCTGCTCCAGGCGCGCTTCGTCCATGTAGCTGGCGAAGAAGTCGCCGATCAGCTGCACTTCCGAACCCGTTTGGGGGTTCTTGACCGCTGCCGACTTCTCGATGATCGCGCGCAGCTGCGGCTGGGTGTCGTCATGCAGCTTGTAGAAGGCGCCCCAGCTCGACTTGTCGGCCGGAATCTCGACGGTCTTGAGCCACTTGCCGTTCAGGTGCTGGAAGAAGTCGTCCTGCGCGCGCACGGCCGGCTCGACGTATTCGAGCGCGATGCCGGCCGACAGCTTCGGCGTGGCCTTGCCGGCCGTGGTCTTGGCGGCGGCGCCGGATTCCGCCAGGGCCAGCGGCGCCGCCAGCGAAGCGGTCAATGCGAGTGCCGCGGCACTCAACAGATGTCGTCTCATGTTTTCCTCTCGTTTTTATGGGTCGATGCAAAACGGGCCGGCATGATGCCGGCCCGTTTGGGTCAGGTGCTTACCAGACCAGGACGCGCTCTTCCGGTCCGCGGTACATCTTGTCGCCCGGTTTCACGCCGAAGGCCTCGTAGAACTCAGGCATGTTCGCCACGGCGCCGTTGGCACGATACTGGCCCGGCGAATGCGGACCGTTCTTGACCTGGTTAACCATCTGCTGGTCGCGCATCTTGGTGCGCCATACCTGGCCCCAGCCCATGAAGAAGCGCTGGTCGCCGGTCAAGCCGTCGATCACCGGAGCCGGCTTGCCGTTCAGCGAGATCTTGTAGGCCTTGTAAGCGATCGACAGACCGGCGTTGTCGCCGATGTTCTCGCCCAGCGTCAGCTCGCCGTTCAGGTGATAGCCGGGCAGCGGGCTGTACGAACCGAACTGCTTGACCAGCTTGTCCGTGCGTTGCTTGAAGGCGGCGCGGTCTTCGGCCGACCACCAGTCGCGCAGGTTGCCGTCGCCGTCCGACTGGCTGCCCTTGTCGTCGAAACCGTGGCCGATCTCGTGCCCGATCACGGCGCCGATCGCGCCGTAGTTGACGGCGTCGTCGGCACGCATGTCGAAGAACGGCGGCTGCAGGATCGCGGCGGGGAAGACGATCTCATTCATCGTGCTGCGATAGTAGGCATTCACGGTCTGCGGCGTCATGCCCCATTCGGTGCGGTCGACCGGCTTGCCCAGCTTCTCGATGCGGTAGTTGTACTCGAAGGTCGAGGCACGCATCAGGTTGCCGACCAGGTCGTCACGCTTGATGGAGAGCTTCGAGTAGTCGCGCCACTTGTCCGGATAGCCGATCTTCGGGGTGAACTTCGCCAGCTTGGCACGGGCTTCCTTCTTGGTCGCAGGGCTCATCCAGTCCAGGTTGTCGATCGACTGGCCATAGGCGACGATCAGGTTCTTGACCAGTTCTTCCATGCGCGCCTTGCGCTCGGGCGGGAAGTGCTGCGCCACGTACAGCTTGCCGAGCGCCTCGCCCAGCGCGCCTTCGACGGTGGCCACGCCGCGCTTCCAGGTCGGTTCCTGCTCGGTGGTGCCGGTCAGGGCGGTGCCATAGAAGGCAAAGTTTTCGTCCTTGAAGGCCTTCGACAGGTAAGGCGCGTATTCGCGCAACAGCTGCCACTCGAAGTAGGACTTCAGGGTCGCCAGGTCGGTCTTGGCCAGCACCTCGTTCAGGCCCTGGAAGTAGCTCGGCTGGTTCACGATGATGGTGTCGAGCTTGTTGCCCACGCCGGCCGCGGCCAGCGCCGCCTTCCAGTCGTAGCCGGGAGCCAGCTTGGACAGCTCGGCCAGGCTCATCTTGTTATAGCGCTTGACCGGGTCGCGGTTCTCGACGCGGGTCCACTGCACCTTGGCCAGCTCGGTCTCGAAATCGACGATGGCCTTGGCCCGCGCCGCCGCGTCCTTCTCGCCGGCCAGCGCCAGGATCTTCTCGACGTGCACCTGGTACTTGGCGCGGATATCGGCCAGCTTGGCGTCATCCATCTTCAGGTAGTAATCGCGGTCCGGCATACCCAGGCCGCTCTGCGAGATGTACGTGGCATGCTGGGTCGATGCGCGCATGTCCTGGGTAACGTAGATGCCGTACGGGGTGGCGACGCCAATCTTCGACAGGTGGGCGACCAGTGCCGGCAAGCCCTTCTTGTCCTTCAGCGAACGGATTTTTTGCAGTTCTGCGCCCAGTGGCTTGACGCCGAGGGCATCGCGGCGCGCTTCGTCCATGTAGCTGGCGTACAAGTCGCCGATCTTCTGGGTCTCGGTCCCGGCCTTGGCCGCCTTGTCGGCCTGCGCGGCTTCGATGATGGCCTTGAGCTGCGGCGTGGTGTCGTCGCGCAGCTTCATGAAGGTGCCCCAGCTGGACTTGTCGGCCGGGATCTCGGTCTCCTTCAGCCATTTGCCGTTCACGTAGGTGAAGAAGTCGTCCTGCGGGCGCACGCTGGTGTCGATGTATTGGGTGTCGATGCCCGAGATCGGCGCGGCGACCGGCTTGGCAGTGGCAGCAACTGCGGCTGCGGCCGGCTTGTCGGCCGCGTGGGCAAAGGCTGCCGCCAGGGACAGCGTCAGGGTGCTCAGAAGGATTCGCTTCACGGAATGGTCCTCGATTGCTTGGAATACTGGGGTTGAAAAAGCGGCCGGCTCGTGGCCGGTCTGATCGTTGTGCGCCCGCAGCGTTTCACTGTTGGCCGTCTCACCCGCCGTCCTCGACGGTAAGGGCTACAAGCATTCTAGCGGGTGGGCAAGGGGCAGAAAGGGCCTGGAGGGCTTTTTTACTTTTCGATACATGCAGAGAGGGGCATATCGCATATGCATGTGTTGGTACGTCACAACAACGTTGCTGCCTCGGCAGAGCCTTACTCTTGGGAATGTACAATGCCGGGGCCGGGCAGGGAAACGGGCATAAAAAAGCCCGCGGAGGGGGCCGCGGGCAAAGACCACTTCAAAAGTGGAGAGAGAGAAAAACTGAGATTGACTATAGGACCCCTCCCCCCTGTCCGCTTCGACTCTTACAATTGCTTACCAAGCTGGGCAATCCGTAACAAGGTCTTTACATTTCTCTACAGTGTCAGCTTGTCCGCAGATGGTTTGGCCTGCTTCGCAGCGCCCCTTGGCGTTCGGGTTTATACTGGACTTGCGCTACCTCATGTGCAATTACGGCCGCAGCGCTCACATCGGGTAATCCATGGGCTCTACTTTCAAGAATTCCTGTCTCGTCGGCCTGGGCGCCATCGCCGGGGTCGCGGTGACCATGCAGTTTTCCGCGCTGGCCCAGAAGCCGGTCGAAGCCGGCATGCCCATGGCCGAGCTGCGCCAACTGGCCGACGTCTACGGCGTCATCAAGTCCACCTATGTCGAGCCGGTCGAGGACAAGGCCCTGCTGTCGGAAGCGATTTCCGGCATGGTGGCCTCGCTCGACCCGCATTCGGCCTACCTCGACCCGCGCGCCTACCGCGAGCTGCGCGAAGGCACCGAAGGCCGCTTCGTCGGCTTGGGGATAGAGATTTCCGAGAGCGAGGACGGTTTCGTGGAAATCGTCGCCCCGATCGAGGACTCCCCCGCCTGGCACGCCGGCATCAAGGAGGGCGACCTGATCACCCAGATCGACGGCCAGCCGGTGCAGGGCTTGCCGATCGACGAGGCGATCAAGCGCATGCGCGGCGAGCCCGGCACCCGGGTGACCTTGACCATCGCGCGCAAGGCTAGTGCCGTACCGCTGCGCTTCACCATCACACGCGGCGAAATCGTCCAGAAGAGCGTCAAGGCGAAAATGGTCGAGCCGGGCTACGCGTGGCTGCGTATCGCCCAGTTCCAGGAGCCCACCGTGGACGACATGGCGGCCAGGCTGCAGGCCCTGTACCGCGACAACCCCGACATGAAAGGCCTGGTGCTCGACCTGCGCAACGACCCCGGCGGCCTGCTGCAAGGTGCGATCGGGGTTGCCGCCGCCTTCCTGCCCAAGGATGCCGAGATCGTCTCGACCAACGGCCAGCTGGCGGACTCGCGCCAGCGCTTCTACGGCCGCCCCGAGTTCTACATGCTGCGCAGCGGCGCCGATCCGCTGGCCAGCCTGCCGCCCGCCTTCAAGAAGCTGCCGATGGTGGTGCTGGTGAACACCGGCTCGGCCTCGGCTTCCGAGATCGTGGCCGGCGCCCTGCAGGACTACAAGCGCGCCACCATCCTGGGCAGCCAGACCTTCGGCAAGGGCTCGGTGCAGACCATCCGCCCGATCGGCCGCGACGCCGCCGTCAAGCTGACCACGGCGCGCTACTACACCCCGGCCGGGCGTTCGATCCAGGCGCGCGGCATCATTCCCGACCTGCCGGTCGACGAAACGCTCGATGGCGACGGCCTGAATGCGCTGCGCATGCGCGAAGCCGACCTCGAGCGACATCTGTCGAACGACCGCGGGAACGAAGCCGCGACCCGCCAGGAAGACATCGAGGAGCAGATGCGCCTGTGGGCAGACGCGCGCACGCGCAAGCCGGTCGACTACGGCAGCGCCGACGACTTCCAGCTGGCCCAGGCCCTGCGCCACCTCAAGGGAGAAAAGGTGCAGTTGTCCAAGCGTGCCGGTGCGGCCGGCACCACGCTGGCGCAGCACGCACGGTGAGCTAGGTTTACCTCTCTAAACTGTCGTTTTCGACAATTCCCAGGTCCGGTCCGAGGGTGTAGAATCGGCGCATCTCGCGGGCAACTCCCGTTATTTTCTTGAAAGTCCCCCACATGAAACCTGTCGTGATCAGCGGCACCGGCCTGTTTACGCCGCCGTACTCCATCTCCAACGACGAGCTGGTAACGGCGTACAACGCCTACGTCGAGCTGTACAACCAGGAACACGCCGCCGCCATCGCCGCCGGCGACACCACCGCGCTCGAGCCGTCGAGCAGCGCCTTCATCGAAAAAGCCTCGGGCATCAAGTCGCGCTACGTGATGGAGAAGGAAGGCATCCTCGACCCGGCCCACATGACCGCGCGCATCCCCGAACGCGCCGACGAACAGGTGTCGCTGCAGGCCGAGATGTGCGTGGCCGCCGCGCGCCAAGCGCTGGAGCGCGCCGGCAAGCAGCCCTCCGACATCGACATGGTGCTGGTGGCCTGCTCGAACATGCAGCGACCCTACCCGGCCATGGCGGTCGAGGTGCAGGATGCGCTGGGCATCGATGGCTTCGGCTTCGACATGAACGTGGCCTGCTCCTCGGCCACCTTCGGCATCCAGACCGCGGTCGACGCGGTGCGCAGCGGCCGCGCGCGCGCCGTCCTGATGCTGAACCCGGAAATCACCAGCGGCCACCTGAACTTCCGCGACCGCGACAGCCACTTCATCTTTGGCGACGCCTGCACGGCCGTGATCGTCGAAGCCGCGGACACCGCGACCAGCGCCCACCAGTGGGAAATCCTGGACAGCAAGCTGAAGACCAAGTTCTCGAACAACATCCGCAACAACTTCGGCTTCATGAACCGCTTCGACGAAGCCGGCATCGGCGCGCCGGACAAGCTGTTCCGCCAGCAGGGCCGCAAGGTGTTCAAGGAAGTGTGCCCGATGGCGGCCGAGATGATCGCCGAGACTGTGCAGAACGCCGGCCTGAAGATCGCGGACGTGTCGCGCTACTGGCTGCACCAGGCCAACCTGAACATGAACCTCTTGATCGCCCGTACCCTGCTGGGCCGCGATGCCGAGCCGAACGAAGCGCCGGTGATCCTCGATACCTATGCGAATACCTCGTCGGCGGGGTCGATCATTGCGTTCCACAAGTACCAGGATGACCTGCCCTCGGGTTCGAACGGCGTGATCTGCTCGTTCGGCGCGGGTTACTCGATCGGTTGCGTGGTGGTGCGCAAGAAGTAAGGCTACGCTAAAGAACTTGGATCCCCGCCTGCGCGGGGATGACGTTGTCCGCTGCGCGGGGATGACGTTGTCCGCCTGCGCGGGGGAGTCATGGGTGCCAGTGGCGTGCATGACGTTGTTCTAGTGTGCGAGTAAGTTAAGTCAGCGCTTTAGCCCGCGCCCGTAGCACGTCGTCCCCGCGTAGGCGGGGACCAAATTTTGCCGGCGCAGCCACCAACGCAACATCACAAGCGCGCCGCCAGCACCGCCCCCTCCCGGATCGCCCGCTTCGCATCCAGCTCCGCCGCCAGCGCCGCCCCACCGATCTTGTGGAAGCGCGGCCCGCCCTGGACAGGCGCCGCCGGCATCAGCTCGGCCAGGCTTTCCTGTCCGGCGCAGATCACCACGTTGTCCACCTCCAGCAGACGGCGCTCGCCACCTACCGTGATGTGCAGGCCCGCATCGTCGATGCGCTCGTACTGCACCCCGGCCAGCATCTGCACGCCGTTGCGCACCAGCGTCGCGCGATGGACCCAGCCCGAGGTCTTGCCCAGCCCCGCGCCCGGACGCGTGCTCTTGCGTTGCAGGAGCCAGACTTCGCGCGGCGGACGCGGTTTCACGGGCGCCACCAGGCCTCCCGGCGTGGAAGACGATGAATCGACGCCCCATTCCCCCATCCAGTGCGCCTTCGGCACCGGCAGCGGCACGGCTGGGTCGTGCACCAGGAACTCGCCCATGTCGAAGCCGATGCCGCCGGCGCCGATGATGGCCACGCGCCGCCCCACCGGTTTGCCCTCGCGCAGCACGTCGAGGTAGCTCAGCACCTTCGGATGGTCGATGCCTTCGATCTTCGGCTTGCGCGTGGTGATGCCGGTGGCGACGATCACCTCGTCGTAGCCCGCCGCCAGCAGTTCTTCGCGGCTGACGCGCCGGTTCAGCTGCAGGTCGACGCCGAGCAGTTCGATCCTGCGCCCAAAATAGCGGATGGTCTCCGCGAATTCCTCCTTGCCCGGCACGCGCATGGCGACGTTGAACTGGCCGCCGATCCGGTCCAGCGCATCGAACAGCGTCACCCGGTGCCCGCGCTCGGCCGCCACGGTGGCCGCCGACAGGCCGGCCGGACCGGCGCCGACCACGGCGATGCGGCGCGGCCTGGCGCTCTTGCGGAATACCAGTTCGGTCTCGTGGCAGGCGCGCGGATTGACCAGGCAGCTGGCGCGTTTGTTGGAGAAGGTGTGGTCGAGGCAGGCCTGGTTGCAGGCGATGCAGGTGTTGATCTCGTCGGCGCGCCCGCCGGCCGCCTTCGCCACCCAGTCCGGGTCGGCGAGAAAAGGCCGCGCCATCGACACCAGGTCGGCCTCGCCCTGCGCCAGCAGCGCTTCCGCATCGATCGGCATGTTGATGCGGTTCGATGCCACCACGGGAATGCTGACTTCCCGGCGCAGGCGCCCCGCCACTTCGGCGAAGGCCGCGCGCGGCACCGAGGTAACGATGGTCGGCACGCGCGCCTCGTGCCAGCCGTAGCCGGTGTTCAGGATGGTGACGCCGGCCGCTTCGAGGGCCTTGGCCACCGCCACCACCTCGTCCCAGGTATTGCCGCCCTCGACCAGGTCGAGCACCGAATGGCGGACCATCAGGATGAAGTCCGGCCCCGCCGCGGCGCGGATGCGGCGCACCACCTCCACGGCCAGGCGCATGCGGTTCTCGATCGGGCCGCCCCATTCGTCCGTGCGCTTGTTGGTGCGCGCGCACAGGAACTGGTTGAGCAGATAGCCTTCGCTGCCCATCACCTCGACGCCGTCGTAGCCGGCCAGCTTCGCCAGCTTGGCGCAGCGCGCATAGGCGGCGATGGTGGACTCGATGCCGGCGGCGTCAAGCGCCTTTGGCTTGAACTTCGAGATCGGCGACTTCAGGCTGGAAGCGGACACCACGAAAGGCTGGTAGCCGTAGCGGCCCGCGTGCAGGATCTGCAGGACGATCTTGCCGCCCTCTTCGTGCACGGCGCGCGTGACGCGCCGGTGGTTGGGCACGTCGCCGAGAAAATTGAGGGTGCCGCCGAAGGGCAGCAGCCAGCCCTGGCGGTTCGGCGAAATGCCGCCGGTGACGATCAGGCCGACGCCGCCGCGGGCGCGTTCGCGATAGAAAGCGGCCAGCTTGCCGTAGTTGTAGAAACGGTCTTCGAGCCCGGTATGCATCGAGCCCATGATCACGCGGTTCTTCAGGGTCGTGAAACCAAGGTCGAGCGGCGCGAGGAGATGAGGATAAGTGGAGTGCGTCATCCCGGCATTACACCGGGATTTCGTGGAGGTGTGTTACTAAACGCTCGGGATACTCAGGCCAGATGGCTTTCGCGGTCGCGCAGCTCGGCGAAGCCTTCGATGCTGCCGATGTCGACGGTCACCGGGCGCAGGACCGCGCTCGGGGACATCGAGCGCCAGGCGAACTGCCATTCCTTTTCCTGGGCCTGGCCGGCGCCCTTGGTGAAGGCCGCGCCCAGGCGCGAGCGCACGCCGTACTCGACCGGCCCGTCGATGCCGGCCCAGTCGGGCAAGGTACGCTGCACCGCGCGGTGCAGGCGTTCGCCGAACAGCTCGGTGTTGTGGATCACCAGGCAGCTGTCGGCCGGGCCAAGCACGTCGAACAGGCGCTTGTCCCACACGGTCGAGAACGACACGGTCAGGAAGAAACCGCTGGGAACCAGGCGGAACTGGCCGCGCAGCGCGGCTTCGAGTTCGGGGCGCGTCGCGTAGCGGTGCAGGGTCGGGGGACGTTGGTAGTCGTGCATGTTCGGTTCAATCTTTGAGGGTGGTGCGCTGGTGCGGCTGCTGGAGCGAATACGTGTGCTGCATGCGCATGAAGCGCGAAGCGATCAGGACCTCGCGCAGGAAGTAGACGAAGCTGCTGATCAGGCCGATCATGGCGAGCACGAACAGGCCGGCGATGTACTGGTCCAGCGGGATGTTCATGGTATCTCCGAGGAACAGCATCGCGATCACCAGGCAGATCAGGAGGCCGCAGGCGGTGCTGGAGCCGATCGCCGTGTTGACCAGGTGCGAGCGGACGTACAGGATCTCGAGTTCGGCCGAGTATTCGGCGTCCGGCCCCTTGCGCAGGCGGTCTTCGAGCACGCGGGTGCGGTCGATGATGCGCGCCAGCCGGTTGGTCAGCACGGTCAGCTTGGTCGCCACGCCAGTCAGCAGGAATACCGGGGCGATCGCCAACTGGATGACGTGGCCGATGTCGCTAAGCTGGAGATTCATGGGAATGCTTCGTGTTCGTTATTCTAGGTTTTCTTCATAGTGTAACAGTCCTCAATCAAAGCGGCCGTGGCGCTTGAACTGCTCGGTGGCGTTCACCAGCGCGCGGGCGATGCCGGTCTCGAGGGCGCCGTGGCCGCCGTCCGGAATCATGTGCAGTTTCGCGCCCGGCCAGGCCTGGTGCAGGCGCCAGGCCGACAGCGGCGGGCAGATCACGTCGTAGCGGCCCTGCACGATGGAGGCCGGCAGGTGGGCAATGCGGCCAATGTCGCGCACCAGCTGGTCTTCTTCGAGAAAAGCGCCGTGCAGCATGTAGTGCGACTCCAGGCGGCCGACGCCGAGGTCGAGCGCATCCGACGAAGGCTCGTCCGGCTGCGGCAGCAAGAACACGCGCCGGCCTTCGAAGCGGCTCCAGGCGCGCGCGGCCGGCCAGTAGACGGCGGGATCGTGGCACAGCAGGCGTTCGCAATAAGCCTTGAGCAGGTCGCCTCGCTCGGCCTGCGGGATCGGCGCCACGAATTCCTCGTACAGCTCGGGATAGAACCACTTGACCCCGTTGATGAACCAGTCGACTTCGGCCTTCGTGCACAGGAAGATCCCGCGCAGCACGAAGCCGAGGCAGCGCTCCGGGTGGGCCTGGCCATAGGCCAGCGCCAGGGTCGAGCCCCAGGAGCCGCCGAACACCAGCCACTGCTTGACGCCGAACATCTGCCGCAGGCGCTCGATGTCGTCGATCAGGAGCTGGGTCGTGTTGTTGCGCCATTCGCCCAGCGGCGTCGACTTGCCGGCCCCGCGCTGATCGAACAGGATCACGCGGTAGGCGCTCGGGTCGAAGAAGCGGCGGTGCTGCGGCGACAGGCCCGCGCCCGGCCCGCCGTGCAGGAACAGCACCGGGATGCCGTTGGGGTTGCCGACTTCTTCCCAGTAGATCGTGTGCAGCTCGTCGACGGCGAGCATGCCGTGGCGGATGGGCTGGATCGGCGGGAACAGGGACGGCGGTGTGGCAGGCATGGGACTCGGCTCTCTCGGCGGGTGGAAACCGATTGTAGCGTAGAGCCTATTCTTTCAGAAGAAGGTGGTCAGCGCCTCGCGCACGTTGTAGGCGTCGTCCACCGCCAGCATGACTTGCCACTTGTCGAAAGTGGTGCACGGGTGCGAGATGCCGCAGCCGACCAGGTCGCCCACCTGCAGATTGTCGCGAATGTCTCCCTCCGGCAGCGCCAGGTAGGCATGCTGGTCGTTCATCTTGAAGATCGTGCAGCCGGGTGGCAGCGCTGCGGGCGCCGCCGCCTCGCTGCCCGGACGGTGGGTGAACAGCGGCGTCGGCAGCGCTTCGTCGTAGGAGGCGTCGCGCTTGCCCATGGTGAGGATGGCCAGGCCCGGTTCGGGGCGCGACTGCACGCTGCTCCATACTTCCAGCGCCGGGCGCAATCCTTCCACGGTGTGCGCTTCGCGCGCATCGAGCTGGGCCAGCAGGCGCTGGTAGGAACCGTGGTCGCTGGTGAGGTAGCAGCCGCTGCGCAGCACGGGGCGCACCGGGCGCGACAGGCCTTCCATGCCCGCGAACCCGCGCGCCACCAGGTCGAAATAGGACGAGCCGCCGGCCGAAATCAGGATCTCGGCAGCGCCGAACAGGCCCTCGCCATCCGCCGTTTCCACCAGGTCCACCAGCTCGGCCAGGAAGGCTTTCACGGCGCGCAGGTCGGCATCGCGGTCGTCGCTGACCAAGAGGCCTTCGTAGCCTTCGAAGCCCGCCAGGGTCAGGCCATCGGCAGCGGCAATGGCGCGTGCGACCACCATCGCTTCTTCGCTCGTCCGGCAGCCGGCGCGCTTGCCGCCCAAGCCGAGTTCGACCAGCACCGGCAGGGGACGGGCCAGGCCGCGCGCGCTCATCGCCGTCGAGAGGCGCGCCACGCCCTCGATCGAGTCGGCCAGCACGAAGCATTCGAAATCGGGGTCCTCATGCAGCAGCGCCAATACCGCCTCGATGTCGGCGCGCGCCACCAGCTGGTTGGCCAGCAGCACGCGGCGCACGTTGAAGCGGTGCGCCACCTGCACCTGCGTGGCGCTGGCCAGCGTGATGCCCCAAGCGCCGTTGGCCAGCTGGGCCGCGAACAGCTGCGGGCTCATCGTGGTCTTGCCGTGCGGCGCCAGCGTGACACCGTGGCGCGCGCAGAAGTCGCGCATCCAGGCCAGGTTGTGCTGGAGCGCCGACACCTTGAGCACGGCGACCGGGAAAGAGGTGTCGCCGCGCAGCACGTTCCAGCCCTGCACGCCGATCGCGCCCTGGCGCAACGGCTCTGTCAATGGCAAGCCCTTGGTACCGGGTAGCAAGAATTGTTCGTCGAGGCTGGACAGAGCGAGGCCGTCGCGGGGCAAGGTGTGCATGAGAATCCGTTAATTCAATAAAAGCGCTTGTCGGTTTAGTGTTAATTGCATAATTAAGAGAAAGTCTTGTTTACAAGCGATTTGCGATTACGGCAGTGTTTGATCTACTCGGCTTCTGCACACTATAAGATCATTTCTCTTTGAATTTTCTCAATATTTAAATCAACAAAAAGTTGCACTCCATCAATATAGCGATTAGATAAAATTTTATACTAGAAACTGCCAACTGACCATCTACTGATGGCAGGTCACATTGGCGCAAAATTTTAACCACTTCAAACGGAGCATAAAATGCAAAATTTAAGTTCTTCTGAAATTGATAAAATCGGCGGTGGCTATTTGCACTTGACAGATGTCGATGCATTTTTGAAATTGAATAATAATTTCAAGGGGGGCATTTTGCATGTTACACCAAACCCTCCAGTCCGTAAGGAAAGAAATTTTCCGACATCACCAGCATTACTAGATTGACTAAAGAGTGAAATCGGGTTGCGGTTGCTACCCAACCGCAATTTTTAAAGTTTTTGGAGAATTCCTTGAATGGAATTTTCATATAAATCCTAATAATCTAGAATCTACTTAGAGCTTTTATTCATTTGGGCAGTGCCTGGAGTAGTGAGATCATATCCTTCTGCGGCAGACCGTTGCCAAACTATTGAGTCCGTTCGATCCTGATGGGCTTATCGAATGATTCTGGCCGTTCCTGCTTCCATTCCTTGAGTTCAAGAATAGGCTTTTTAAGGTCGATTACATGTTACAAATCATAGTAATTGTACGACTTCAATAGTTCACCAACATGGGCTGCAGGTTGTCCCGTTCTCGAAGCAGGTCTAGTACAGCAGGTCGCATATGCGAAACGTTGAAGAGAGCTCGTTTAGTCCCGCATGTTGCGCCGTTTCACAGCGTTCGCTAATGTAATCATATAGGTCTGACGCTTAATGATTAGCCGCGCCAAATCTTGGTGTCTGCCAAACTCTCGGGTACTACGAACTTGCGCGTGACATTATGAACTCATGCTGAAAACTGCTCTTGATGCGTTTGATGCCGCGTCTATTAACCCAATAAAGTCTTTGCGTGCAAAAAGCCAGTTACAGTAAGTTGAATTAGCACGCGAAACAAATAATCTAATAGGTGAGCTTGCTCGTCAAGAATGTCCAGTCTTCAGCGGATACCTATCCGTTGCTGTTTTCCGCATCCAAATACAACTTTTTGTCAATGCTTACCAAGTCTGAAGGAAAGCCTGTCATGTGCATTGATCACATGATTTGAGCCACGTCATAATAAATACTTGATTAGACAGGAGCAATGCTAACTCGATAGATTGTTCTTTCGCAGAACGCTAACGCATATTGGAGCATGTAAAGTTGGGCTTCACATAAATTTGCATAGCGGATACATATATTGCGCAACTGCAATACCCTGTTATAAATTAGTATTATTATTATCTCAGCCGCGAATTTTATTGTTTGTCGGCTTTAGCAACCTCCCTACCAAATCGATGGAGAAATTAAAATGCAAGTACTTAATGTTGAAGAAATCCAAGAAGTTTCTGGTGGTGTCCAGGATAAAGTCGTACCAGCTGCGTTTATTTCTGCAGGCGGATACCTTGGCAGTTATCTCTCAGCAGCGCGCTTTGGTGCCACACTTGGGGCAGCAGCTGGGCCGATTGGCGCTATCGTTGGCGGCGTAGCTGCCGGCGTGTTCGTCTATTATTACTACGATCAAAAGCGCTGACCGAGAGCCGATTTAGGGCTGCGGTTAACTGAGGAGTCGGCTTAGTGTCGACTCTTCTTTCAATACGGTGAACTAATCATGACAAACTTAAAAGAAATTAATTCCATATCAAAAACCTACTTCCCACTTCCATTGTGGCGCTATATTTTAATTTTCCAATCTTGGCAACAGTTACTATCTTGGATGGTTATTGTTTCAGCAACTGCGTTTTCGGTCTACTTTTTGCTAAATATTCTCGATCCTAGGTCTGTACCAATCGAAGCAATTTTGTTGGGTGTAGCTTTTGGATCTATGTTCTCAGTTATTATGGTTATTCCTGTGGAAATTCATTTCAAAGGTAAAACTAATCGCCTCACATACATTCTAGTTGAAAAGCTTTATAGCGTAGGCTACATTCAAGATTCACAGGCAGGAGAAATTACCACATTCAAACAAAAATTCTCTTCTCGGTTAAAATGGACCGAAGGAAATGTTGTAATTAAAAAACTTGATCATGAAATCGTAGTGACTGGAGGCTGGTTTATTTTGGGAAACTTACGTCGCGCTATAAAAATATCCTATTTTAAAGATTAACCTTTTATTTGTTACTTGATAAAAATATAATATATTAGCTTTATATAACGATATTCGACCTTTTTTAATTATTTGTCACAATGAGAATCCGGCAGCCAGCTTAAAAAGTAAGGAGAGATAACTTGCGCGACGCCGACATCACTTCAGAAAAAACTCGGAAGAGCCTTCTCCCCGATCAAACTTCGGAATCCCCACCAAGAAGTTTGTTTCGTCAGCAAGCTATTGAGCATAGCAAGGTACGCCAATACGGAACGGTCATAGTAACCCGTCCTGTTAGCCATATAGTTCTTACTTTTATATCTATTTTCCTTGCTCTCCTGCTCATCTTGTTCTTCCTCTTTTTCGAAACAACTCGTAAAGTAATAATCCATGGCATGTTAGTCCCTACGGCAGGGGTAATCAGAGTTTTTCCTAATCAAGCGGGTATCATCAAGGAGGTCCGTATCAAGGAAGGCCAATTCGTGCGTGAAGGTGATATCCTTTTCATTGTCTCCAGTGAGCGTAGCAATGCCGAAGCTAGCTCTACCGAAGCCTTGATTTCTGACTTACTAATGCGACGACGCGAAAGCTTCCAAGCTGAGCTGCTCCAAGCTAAGGTGCAGGTCGGACAGCGCCGCGCGGCTCTTCGGCAGCGTACACATGATCTCCAAGAAGAACTCAAGCGACTTGAAACCCAGGCGCATATTCAGAAGCAGCGCATCGCCTTAACCGAGCAGGCAGTGGCGCGTTTTACGCAATTGAAGGCGACCAATTACATATCAGCAGCGCAACTGCAAGAGCGCGAAGCCGAGTTACTCGACCAGCACCAGCGCCTGTTCGAGATTGAGCGCATTCGCTCTAGCACCCAACGCGACCTAGCCAGCACTCAGGCGGAAGAACTTGATGTCGCAGTGCAGGCCCTGCGCGACGAAAACGTTCTCCGCCGCAATGCTTCCACGCTCGAACAGGATCTGACCGAGAACGAGGCGCGACGCGAAGTCTCAATACGGGCGCGCCAGAGCGGAACAGTTACGGCAATAGCCGCCAATCTCGGCCAAACCGTCGGTATTTCCACTGCTCTAGGATCGATCCTGCCTGAGGGAAACAAGCTGGAAGCGGAAATGTATGTGCCATCGCGCGCAGTCGGCTTTATCAAACCAAGAATAACGGCCCTGCTGCGCTACCAGGCTTTCCCATATCAGAAATTTGGCCAGCATACCGCACGCGTGCGCGAAGTAGCCACGACCTCGGTGCGGCCCGAGGAACTCCCAACTTCAGCTGCGACGTTGCCGGGCGCTGCCCAATCCGAGCCGGTATATCGTGTACGGCTCGAGCTCGACCAGCAAACTGTGCGCGCGTACGGGACTGCGATGCCGCTACGTTCTGGCATGCTAGTCGATGCCAGCATCATGCTCGAACGCCGCAAGCTCTACGAATGGGTGCTGGAACCATTGTTCAGTATTTCGGGCCGATTGTAAGCGGGCAAAGCTCGTTCCCATAAACTAGTGGCGGTAATGAGTTTTTACGGCCAGCTCATCCTGATAATAGTTAAATTATGCTATTTCCCATTCTTTCCCAGCTCACGTTCTTGAACCGCCGTAGGCTACCCGTTATGCTGCAGACCGAAGGGGCAGAATGTGGCTTGGCATGCTTGGCAATGGTCGCCAGTTATTGGGGCCATCGAATAGATATTCCAAGCATGCGTCGCCGCTTCTCGGTATCGATGAAGGGCGTTAACCTGAAGGGCATGATGGCGATGGCAAACGGCCTGTCCCTGCAGACCCGCCCGCTCAAGTTGGACCTTCAGCACTTGCCTGAATTGAAGTTACCCTGTGTAACGCACTGGGACCTGAACCACTTTGTCGTGCTCAAGTCAGTCTCGGCAAAGCATGTCGTCGTACATGATCCAAGTATCGGCGAACGGCGTATGCCACTCGAAGAATTTGCCAAGCACTTTACCGGTATCGCGCTCGAGCTGACACCGAGTGCACAGTTCGAGGCCAAGGAAGAACGTCAGCAATTTTCTCTGTTCTCGTTGATGGGAAATGTGGTCGGTCTGCGCCGCAGCTTGCTCCAAGTGCTGGCGCTCGGTCTGGCCCTTCAGATCTGCGCCCTGATCGCGCCCTTCTATATGCAGTGGATTGTCGACGAAGCCCTGCTGGCGTCGGACCGCGACCTGATCAAGGTGCTTGGCTGCGGCTTCTTGCTCCTGGTACTGCTTCAGACCACAATCGGCGCCGTCCGCTCATGGGTTACCACCGTGCTAGCCACCAGCCTGAACCTACAATGGCTGGGCAACGCCTTTGCCCATCTAATAAAGCTACCATTGCCCTACTTCGAGAAGCGCCATACCGGCGACATCGTCTCACGCTTCGGTTCAATCCAGCAGATTCAGACGAGCCTAACGACACAGTTTGTCGAAGGCATCATCGACGGTGTACTGGTGCTGGGCACCCTGATCATGATGCTGCTATATAGCCCCAAGTTGGCTGCAGTGGCCTGCGTTGCAGTACTGTTGTACGCGCTACTGCGTTTGGCAATGTTCCGCCCACTGCGCGATGCGAACGCCGAAGAGATCATCCATACCGCGAAACAGCAAAGCCACTTCATGGAAACTGTGCGCGGTATGCAAAGTATTCGCCTGTTCGGGCGCAGCGAAGAGCGTCGTTCAGCCTGGATAAACTCGCTGACCGACGAGTTCAACGCTCAGTTGCGTATCGCGAGGCTGGCCGTCTCGTACCAGACATCCAATACCCTGCTATTCAATGGGGAGCGCGTGATCGTGATCTGGCTTGCAGCCCTCTCCGTGCTCAGTAATGAATTCTCGGTCGGAATGGTATTTGCATTTATTAGCTACAAGGATCAGTTTAGCCAGCGAATGGCCAGTCTGATCGACAAACTGTTCGAATTACGGATGATGCGCTTGCATGGCGAGCGCGTGGCCGATATCGTGCTGGCCGAAGCAGAACCGGACGATGACGTCGTCGAAGTCGACGCAAACCAGATCATGCCTTCAATCGAGATCAAAAACCTGAGTTTCCGTTATTCCGACAGCGAGCCCGAAGTCATCCGTGAACTCAACCTGAGCATCCCCGCTGGGCAATGTGTGGCAATTACTGGACCTTCTGGCTGCGGGAAGACGACATTGATGAAATTGCTGCTGGGCCTGCTCGTACCAACCGGAGGTGAAATTCGCATCGGGGGAGTACCCTTGGGTACACTCGGCCTGTCGAACTATCGCCGACTGCTAGGCACGGTGATGCAGGATGATACATTGTTTGCCGGATCGATCTCAGACAACATTAGTTTTTTCGATCCCCTGATCGACATGCAACGCGTCCATGTGTGCGCTGAACTAGCCGCCATCGAGCCTGAGATCTCTACCATGCCGATGGCCTTCAACACCCTGGTCGGCGATATCGGCACCGGCCTGTCGGGCGGACAGCAGCAGCGCGTCCTTTTGGCACGTGCACTGTACAAGAACCCGAAAATCTTGGTGCTTGACGAAGCGACCAGCCACTTGGACGTGTGGAATGAACAGGCTGTCAACGCAGCCATCCAGAAGATTCCACTTACCCGAATTATCGTCGCGCACCGTCCAGAAACGATCCAAATGGCAGAGCGTGTGATCGTCCTGCATAACGGTCAAGTTGCCCAAGATGTGACTAAGTCGACTCCCGAAGATAAGCAGGCAGCTTGACGAGGACAGTCTGCTAAAAAAAATGGCCCGGACGATTACTCGTCCAGGCCAGCTTTTGCAACTCAAGCGTCTTGTCTACGCGCTTGGTCGATAATCACTGCATGTGCTGCCCACCATTGATGGCAATGTTGGCGCCAGTCACGAAGGCCGCCTCTTCCGACGACAGGTAAGCAACCAGGCCGGCGACTTCTTCCGGCTTGCCCAGGCGGCCCATCGGAATCTGCGGGATGATCTTGCTTTCCAGCACTTCGCTCGGGATGTCCATCACCATCTTGGTGCCAATGTAGCCCGGCGAGATGGTGTTGACGGTCACGCCCTTGCGCGCCACTTCCAGGGCCAGGGCCTTAGTAAAACCGTGCATGCCGGCCTTGGCCGCCGAATAGTTGGTCTGGCCGAAGGCGCCCTTCTGGCCGTTCACCGACGAGATGTTGATGATCCGGCCCCAGCCGCGCTCGACCATGCCGTCGCAGACCGGCTTGGTCATGTTGAACACGGAATCCAGGTTGGTCTTCATGACCGCATCCCAGTTCGGCTTGTCCATCTTCTTGAAGGTCATGTCGCGCGTGATGCCGGCGTTGTTCACCAGCACGTCGACCGGGCCGACTTCCTGCTCGACCTGGCGCACGCAGGCCTGGGCCGAATCGTAGTCCGACACGTCGCAGGGATAGGCCTTGAAGTCGTAGCCCTGCTCTTTCATCTGGCTCAGCCAGCTTTCCGCCTTCGTGTTCCCCGGCGAATACGTAGTGACGACCTTATAACCCAAAGCTGCCAGCTTGATGCACACCGCTTCGCCCAGACCGCCCATGCCGCCCGTCACCAATGCTACTCGTGCCATTGTCTTCTCCAGTTTTATAGTCAATCACTTCCTGCGAACCGGGCAGCCGCGCCGGGCTGCCCGGACACAAGCTTTCTTAATCGCGCTCGACCGCCAGCGCCACGCCCATGCCGCCGCCGATGCACAGGCTGGCCAGCCCGCGCTTGGCGTCGCGGCGCACCATCTCGTGCAGCAGGGTGACCAGCACGCGGCAGCCCGAGGCGCCGATCGGGTGGCCCAGCGCGATCGCGCCGCCGTTCACGTTGATCTTCGACGTATCCCAGCCCATTTCCTTGTTGACCGCGATGGCCTGGGCCGCGAAGGCCTCGTTGATTTCCATCAGGTCGACGTCTTCATGGGTCCAGCCGGCCTTCTGCAGGCACAGCTGGGTGGCCGAGACCGGGCCCATGCCCATGATCGACGGATCCAGGCCGGCCGAGGCGTAGGCCTTGATGCGCGCCAGCGGGGTCAAGCCCAGCTCTTTCGCCTTCGAGGCGCTCATCATGATGACGGCCGCGGCGCCGTCGTTGATGCCGGAGGCGTTGCCGGCGGTGACCGTGCCTTCCTTGTTGAAGGCCGGACGCAGGCTGCTCAGCGCTTCGAGCGTCGAGCCGTGCTTCGGGTATTCGTCGGTGTCGAAGACGGTCGGGCCTTTCTTGGACGGGATCTCGACGGGGATGATCTCGTCCTTGAACTTGCCTTCCTTCTGGGCCGCTTCGGCCTTGAGCTGCGACTGCAGCGCGAATTCATCCTGCTCGGCGCGCGACACCTCGTACTTGCGCGCCACGTTCTCGGCGGTCACGCCCATGTGGTACTGGTTGTACACGTCCCACAGGCCGTCGACGATCATGGTGTCGACCAGCTTGGCGTCGCCCATGCGGAAACCGTCGCGCGAGCCGTTGAGCACGTGCGGCGAGGCGCTCATGTTTTCCTGGCCGCCGGCGATGACGATCTGGGCGTCGCCGCACTTGATGGCCTGGGCCGCGAGGTGGGTGGCCTTCAGGCCGCTGCCGCACACCATGTTGATGGTCTGGGCCGGCACCATGTCGGGCAGCCCGCCCTTGATGACGGCCTGGCGGGCCGGGTTCTGGCCGGCGCCGGCGGTGAGGACCTGGCCCATGATCACCTCGCTGACCGAGGCGGGATCGATGCCGGTCTTGGCCAGCAGTTGGCGAATCACGTGCGCGCCGAGCTCGGCGGCAGGTATCTTGGCCAGCGTGCCGCCGAATTTACCGACTGGCGTGCGGCCGGCGGCCACGATGACGACGTCTTCCATGTTGCTCTCCCTAGTTCCGGTCTGGCCGGGATTGTTAAGAACCATGCATCTTACGGTTTGCGCAATGCCCATGTTTAAGCGAAATCAATCTTATCAGCTTATTCACCGATTACAACCGCACGATGACAGGCTGTCACGTTCTTGCTTACTTATTTTTGAACGTGCATCGACTGGTCGTGGCAACACCCATTTCTACTAGGAATCATGCGTACGCAAATGTCCTTTCGGTCAAATTTCACAGTAGAATGCACGAGCGCAACGCCAACCAGACCGTTTTATGCTGAAGACCCCATCCTCGCTGCCCATCGAAATCAAGATCTCCACGGTTGTCGCCATTTCGACGATCCTGCATTCGGCCGACCCGGTCACGATCGACGCGGCACTGAACCAGATGACCGGCGGGGTCTCGGATTTCTTCGAGGACGAGTTCGCGGTGATCGACATCGCCGCCATCGCCCACGAGGCACCCGTCATCGACTGGCCGGCCCTGGTGGCGCTGCTAAAGAAATACCGGCTCAATGCGGTGGCCGTGCGCGGCGCCGGACCGGAGATGGCGGAGGCGATCCGCGCCCACGGCCTGTCGCTGGACGACGGCTCGAGCGGCGTGCGTGCGCCGGAGAAGGAAGCGCCGGCCGCGCCGGCAACCGCGCCCGAACCCGAGCCCGAGACGGCCCCGGCGGCCGCGCCGCCGGCGCCCGCCCCCGCCCCGGCTTTGATTCCCGCGATGATCATCGACACCCCGGTGCGCGCCGGCCAGCGCGTCTACGCGCGCGGCACCGACCTGATCATCACCGCGGTCGTCAACAATGGCGCGGAGATCATCGCCGACGGCAGCATCCACGTGTACGCGGCCCTGAACGGCCGCGCACTGGCGGGCGCATCCGGCAATCCGGAGGCGCGCATCTTCGCCCTGTCGATGCAGCCGGAACTGGTATCGATCGCGGGCGTGTACCGCACCTTCGACGACGGCTTCCCGAATGACCTGACGCGCCAGCCGGCGCAGATCAAGCTGGTCGGCGACCGGCTGGCGATCTCGTCGCTGGCGCCGGCATCCCGCGCATAAACCCTTCGACCGCAGATACTGCTAGAACTGTAAAGGACCTTTTTGTGGCAAGAATTATTGTTGTGACGTCCGGCAAGGGCGGTGTGGGCAAAACCACTTCGAGCGCAAGTTTTTCCAGCGGCCTGGCCCTGCGCGGCCACAAGACCGCGGTCATCGACTTCGACGTCGGCCTGCGCAACCTCGACCTGATCATGGGTTGCGAACGCCGCGTGGTCTACGACCTGATCAACGTGATCAACGGCGAGGCGACCCTGAACCAGGCGCTGATCAAGGACAAGCACACCGACAACCTGTTCATCCTGCCGGCCTCGCAGACGCGCGACAAGGAAGCGCTGAGCGAAGAAGGCGTCGAGCGCGTGCTGAACGAGCTGGTCAAGATGGGCTTCGAGTTCATCATCTGCGATTCGCCCGCCGGCATCGAGCACGGCGCGCTGATGGCGCTGACCTTCGCGGACGAGGCGATCATCGTCACCAATCCGGAAGTGTCCTCGGTGCGCGACTCCGACCGCATCCTCGGCATCCTGCAAGCCAAGTCGCGCCGCGCCCAGAGCGGTTCGGAGCCGGTCAAGGAGCACCTCCTGATCACCCGCTACTCGCCGAAGCGCGTGGAAGCCGACGAAATGCTGTCCTACCAGGACGTGCAGGAAATCCTGCGCATTCCCTTGATCGGCATCATTCCGGAATCGGAATCGGTGCTGCACGCCTCGAACCAGGGCAACCCGGCGATCCATTTCAAGGGCACCGACGTGGCCGATGCCTACGAGGACGTGATCGCCCGCTTCCTGGGCGAAGAGCGTCCACTGCGTTTCACCACCTACGAAAAGCCGGGCCTGTTCCAGCGCATTTTTGGAGCCAAGTGATATGGCACTTCTCAACTTTCTGTTCCCGGAGAAAAAGAAGAGCGCGTCAGCCGCCAAGGAACGCTTGCAGATCATCATCGCCCGCGAGCGCAGCAGTGTCACCGGTCCGGACTTCTTGCCCGCCCTGCACCGCGAGCTGATCGAGGTCATCTCGAAATACACCAAGGTCAGCGCCGACGACATCAAGATCTCGCTCGACCGCCAGGGCAACCTGGAAGTGCTCGACGTGAACGTGGTGCTGCCGGACGCGTAAGCGAATCCCCACCCCGATAAACAAATGCCCGCTCAAGCGGGCATTTGTTTATCCACCTGTGCCGTTCCCGCATCGATTGCGCGCAGTTTCTGCAGTTCGCGCGCCACCTTGGCGCAGGCGTCCACGTGCTGGTAGCCCATCTTGCGAAACAGCGCGAAGCCGATCGCCGCCGATGCCACCTGTCCCGCCAGCGGCACCACCTTGGCCACCGTCTTGGCCGCGATCCTCACCCCGGCGCGCTTGAACAGCACCAGCACCAACCGCTTGGTCACCAGTTTCCCGACCAGCATGCCGCCGACCGAGGCCGCGGCCTGGTAAGCCAGGACCCGCAGGCGTGGATGCAGGCGCTCGATCTGCTGCTGGCTCAGGCCGAACTCCTTGTTGACCTCTTCCACCAGCAAGGTAAAGGTGCTCAGGTCCGACAGCACGTCCACGCCCGGCAAGGGCACCGCCGCCACTCCGGCCGAGACCAGGGCGCGCTTGCGTACCATCTCGCGGCAGCGCTCGCGCACCACCTCGATCTCGGCCCCGCTCACCGGCGTGGCTGGCGCTTCAGCCGCGACGACATCCTTCTTTTTGCGTCGAAACAACATATCGTCCCCCGGTTACTTCGTACTGACAAGTGTATCGCGGGGCCCGTGTTCTCCTGAACACAACAGAACCGCATTTCCTGAAAAAAATACCTCATTTTGCTGTAGCGCTATTTTGTGAAAGTCTGCTATATTCGGTTTAACCCTTGTAGGAGCCTTCCTACAAGGCTAACCTGACCAGTAGATGTCCCATGAAGATTGCCGTTCTCGAACAAGACCGCAGCCAGGCAGAACTCATTTGCCAGGTGCTGACCGCCGCCGGCCATAGCTGCCAGCCGTACGACAGCGCCAAGGAATGCCTCGCGCAACTGCGCAAGGAAAATGCGGACATGCTGGTCATGGACTGGAACGTCCCCGACCTCGACGGCGCCGAAGTGCTGCGCCGCGCCAAGGAAAAGATGGCGGCCAGCGCACCGGTCATTTTCCTGGTCGGTAACAATGCCGAGGACGACATCATCGCCGGCGTCACTGCGGGCGCCGACGACTACCTGGTCAAGCCGCTGCGCCGCGGCGAGCTGGTGGCGCGCGTCTCGGCCCTGCTGCGCCGCGCCTATCCGTCGCAGAACAGCGCCGAGCAGCTGCAGTTCGGTCCCTTCACTTTCGAGACCCGCCCGGGGCGCCTGCTCAAGGACGGTTCGATCATCGACGTGACCCAGAAGGAATTCTCGCTGGCGCTGCTGTTCTTCCGTAACATTGGCCGCCCGCTGTCGCGCGCCTACATCCACGAATCGGTCTGGGTGCGCGATACCGACGTGCCTTCGCGCACCATGGACACCCACGTCTCGCGCGTGCGCAACAAGCTCAGCCTGCGCCCGGAAAACGGCTTCCGCCTGGTGCCGGTCTACAGCTATGGCTACCGTCTGGAAAAACTGGGCGCCTGAGTCCTTGTTAGCCTTGCGCTAACACGGTCGGGCGGCCCCGGCGGCCCGCTGAAACCCTGCTCGCGTAAGGGTATAATGAGCGCACACCCGTTCACCCCCGCCCCACCATGCAACTGCTTGCCGTTGGCCTGAACCACACGACCGCCCCGGTCTCGCTGCGCGAGCAGCTGGCGCTTGCGCCCGACCAGCTCGGCCGGGCGGTGCAGGCGGCGCGCGGCTGGTTCGCGCGCCAGGGGGCGCACGGCGGGGCAGGCGGCGGCAACGAAGCGGCCATCCTGTCGACCTGCAACCGCACCGAGATGTATGCGGCCAGCGACATCGCCAATCCGCTCGACGCCTCGGCCCAGTTCCTGGCCCACTATCACGCGCTGAACTTCGCCGAACTGCGCCCGCACCTCTACATGCTGCCGCAAGACAGCGCGGTGCGCCACGCCTTCCGCGTCGCCTCGGGGCTCGATTCCATGGTGCTGGGCGAGCCGCAGATCCTCGGCCAGATGAAAGACGCGGTGCGCACCGCCGAGCAAGCCGGCGGCCTGGGCACCTACCTGCACCAGCTGTTCCAGCGCAGCTTTGCCGTAGCCAAGGAAGTGCGCAGCACCACCGAGATCGGCGCCCACAGCGTATCGATGGCGGCCGCCGCGGTGCGCCTGTCGCAGCGCATCTTCGACAGCATCGCCGACCAGCACGTGCTGTTCATCGGCGCCGGCGAAATGATCGAACTGTGCGCCGCCCACTTCGCCGCGCACAACCCGAAGTCCGTCACCATCGCCAACCGCAGCATGGAGCGCGGCCAGCTTCTCGCCACCCGCTACAACGGCGAAGCGATCCGCCTGGCCGAGCTGCCCGAGCGCCTGCACGGCTTCGACATCGTGATCTCCTGCACCGCCTCGACCCTGCCCCTGATCGGCCTCGGCATGGTCGAACGCGCGGTCAAGGCGCGCCGCCACCGTCCGGTGTTCATGGTCGACCTGGCGGTGCCGCGCGACATCGAACCCGAAGTCGCGCGCCTGGACGACGTGTTCCTGTACACCGTGGACGACCTGGCCCAGGTGGTCCAGACCGGCATCGAGAGCCGCCAGGCCGCCGTGGCCCAGGCCGAAGCCATTATCGAAACGCGCGTGCAGTCCTTCATGCACTGGATCGGCGACCGCGCCATGGTGCCGGTGATCCGCGACCTGCACGAGTCGAGCGAGGCGCTGCGCCTGGCCGAACTCGAACGCGCACGCAAGCTGCTGGCGCGCGGCGACGACCCCGAGGCCGTGTTAGAGGCGCTGTCCAAGGGCCTGACCGCCAAGTTCCTGCACGGCCCGCAGCAGGCGCTGCACCATGCCCAGGGCGACGAGCGCGCCCGCCTCGCCAGCCTGCTGCCCCAGCTGTACCGCGGCCGCCGTTAGCGGCCCTTCCCTTTTCTTTCGTCGTGCGCTTCGCTGGAAGCGCGTCCCGGCCGCCCCGCGGCTACCCAGACTATACGAACACCCATGAAACCATCCATGCTGGCCAAGCTGGACCAACTGGCCAACCGACTCGTCGAACTGGACGAACTCCTGATGTCCGAAGGCGCCACCGCCAACATGGACAGCTACCGCAAGATGACCCGCGAGCACGCCGAGCTCTCGCCGCTGGTCGCCCTGTACCGCCAGTACGGCGCGGCGCAGGACGACATCGCGGCCGCGCAGGAGATGGCGCAGGACCCGGAGATGAAGGACTTCGCCCAGGAAGAAATCGAAGAAGCCAAAGCACGCCTGGCCGCCCTGGAGCTTGATCTCCAAAAAATGCTGCTGCCGAAGGACGAAAACGACGAGCGCAACATCTTCCTCGAGATCCGCGCCGGCACCGGCGGCGACGAATCGGCCCTGTTCGCCGGCGACCTGCTGCGCATGTACACCCGCTTCGCGGAGCGCAACCGCTGGCAGGTCGAGCTGGTGTCGGAATCGCCCTCGGACCTGGGCGGCTACCGCGAAGTCATCGTGCGCATCATCGGCAACGGCGTGTATTCGAAGCTGAAGTTCGAATCGGGCGGCCACCGCGTGCAGCGCGTGCCCGCCACCGAGACGCAAGGCCGCATCCACACCTCGGCCTGCACGGTCGCCGTGATGCCGGAAGCCGACGAGGTCGAGGACGTGAACATCAACCCGGCCGACCTGCGCATCGACACCTACCGGGCCTCGGGCGCCGGCGGCCAGCACATCAACAAGACCGACTCCGCGGTGCGCATCACCCACCTGCCCACCGGCATCGTGGTGGAGTGCCAGGACGACCGCAGCCAGCACAAGAACAAGGCGCAGGCGCTGAAGGTGCTGGCGGCGCGCATCAAGGACGTGCAGCTGCGCGAGCAGCAATCGAAGGAGGCGGCCACCCGCAAGAGCCTGATCGGTTCGGGCGACCGCAGCGAGCGGATCCGCACCTACAACTTCCCGCAGGGCCGCCTGACCGACCACCGCATCAACCTGACCTTGTACAAGCTGGACTTCATCATGGACGGCGACCTGCTGGAACTGACCAATGCGCTGTCGGCCGAGCACCAGGCAGAGCTGCTGGCCGCCCTCGGCGACTGATGTTGTAGGGTGGACGGCTTCGCCGTCCGCGCGGTGATAGTTGTCTGCCCCGCTCTCGTGCGGGATGATCTTGCCGCTAACTATCACCGCGTGGGCGGGAAGACCCGCCCACCCTACGGTTAAGCAAAGAATAAAGTAGCCATTCGGGCTTCATGCGAGAATTGCCCCGTCTTCGTACAACACCTATAACAACCATGATGCTGCCCTCCAACCGCCAGATCCTGTTCGCCATCTCCTCGATCTGCTTCGCCCTGATCGGCGTCGCCCTCTACCTGCAGCACGTCCACGACATGCTGCCTTGTCCGCTGTGCGTGATCCAGCGCTACATGTTCCTGGGCGTCGGCGTGGCCAGCCTGGTGGGAGCCATCAGCGGGAAGGTGCGCGAAGGCACGGTGCTGGCGCTGCTGGCGGCGCTGGGCGGCCTGTATACGGTCGGCAAGCACCTGTACGTGATCGCCAACCCGGGCTTCAGCTGCGGCATCGACCCGATGGAGACCTTCCTCAACAAGATCCCCACCGCCGAATACCTGCCCTGGCTGTTCCGCGCCGACGGCCTGTGCGCAGGCGCCACCGACGGCATCATGGGCCTGGCGATCCCGCAGTGGTCGGCGATCTGGTTCGTGGTGCTGACCGTGCTGCTGGCCTTCGTCCTGCTGCGCAAGAAGCGCGCATGACGCACGCCATCCAGGCCGGGACGACCATCCGCCAGCTGCTGGCCGCCCTGCCGCTCGACCCGCTCGAAAACCGCATCCTGCTGTGCCACGCGCTGGGGATGTCGCGCGTGGCCCTGATCACCCAGTCCGAACGCACACTGGATGAGGATGAAGCGGCGCGTCTCGGCGCGCTGGTGCGGCGGCGCCTGGCCGGCGAACCGATCGCTTACATCGTCGGCGAACGCGAATTCTTCGGCCTGTCCTTCCGGGTCGGCCCGGGTGTCCTGATCCCGCGCCCCGATACCGAACTGATCGTCGAGCTCAGCCTCGAGCGCCTGCCGCCGCGCGGCCGCCTGCTCGACATGGGCACCGGCAGCGGCGCCATCGCCGTGGCCTGCGCCCACTCGCGCCGCGATGCCAGCGTCACCGCGCTCGACCTCAGCGAAGACGCGCTCGCCATCGCGCGCGCCAACGCCGCGGCCAATGGCGCGCAGGTGCGCTTCCTGCGCAGCGACTGGTTCGCCGGCGTGCAAGGGGAACGCTTCGAACTGATCGCCTCCAACCCACCCTATATCGCCGCCGGCGACGCGCACCTGTCGCAGGGCGACCTGCGCTTCGAACCCGTCGGCGCGCTCACCGACCACGCCGACGGCCTGTCGGCCCTGCGCAACATCGTCGAGGGTGCCCCCGAGCACCTGGAAGCGGGCGGCTGGCTGCTGCTCGAGCATGGCTACGACCAGGCCGGGGCCGTGCGCGCCCTGCTGGCGGCGCGCGGTTTCCTTGACGTACAAAGCTGGCGCGACCTGGCCGGCATCGAGCGTGTCAGCGGCGGCCGCCTATCCTGACGGGCGCGCCGCCGGGACCGATCTTGCTAAAATGACCAGCCCACACCTTGGGCCCGGCATGCGCAAACTGTTCGTCTCGATCGTCCTGCTCGCTCCCTTCGTCTGCGGCGCCGCCGACACGACGACCGACGCCGCGCGCCTGCTGTTCGAGCGCGAATGGCAGTGGCAGCTGCGCCAGCAGCCCGAGTTCGCGACCGCCATCGGCGAACACCGATTCGACGCCACCCTGAGCGACACCAGCCTGGCCGCACGCGCCGCGGCCGTCGAGCACACGCGCCAGGTCTTGCAGGAAGTACGCCAGCTCGACCGCGCCAAACTCGCCGACCAGGACCGGCTCTCCTACGACCTGTTCATCGCCCAGCGCGAACAGCGCCTGGCGGCCAATGCCTTCACGCCCTTCGATCCGCAAGCGCTCAACGGCGTCGACGGCCTGCATGTGCGCCTGCCCCGCCTGGTCGCCGCGATGCCCTTCACCAGCGAACCTGACTACCGCAATTACCTGGCGCGCCTCGCGGCCCTGCCCGCGCACGTGGACGGCCTGGTCGAGCAGCTGCGCGCCGCCATGCACGCCGGCTGGACCCAGCCGAAATCCGTGATGGCGCCGGTCCCGGCGGCCCTGCACGCGCTGCACGAGGAGATCGCCACCGGCGCCCTGTTCGCACCTTTCCTGCGCATTCCCGCGACGATCGAGCCGGAGGCAAGGGAAAAGCTGCTGGTGGACGGCATCTCGGCGCTGGCGAATGCCGCCCAGGCCCTGCACCGGCTGGAGGAGTTCGTGCGCCTGGAGTACTTGCCGGCGGCGCGCGAGACCATCGGCGCGTCCAGCCTGCCGGGCGGCGCCGACTGGTACGCCTTCCTGGTGCGCCATGCCACCACCACCCGCCTCACGCCGGCCCAGGTGCACGCGATCGGCCTGCGCGAAGTCGCGCGCCTGCGCGCCGAGATGGCCGCGCTGGTGCCGCGCACCGGTTTTCGCGGCAACCTGGCGCAGTTCCTGAGCTTCGCACGCACCGACCGGCGCCTGTTCTTCCAGGACCAGGAAGCCCTGCTGGCGCGCTACCGCAAGGCGGTGGCGCGCGCCAGCGCCAAGCTGCCCCAGGTCGTGACGACGGTGCCGGAGGCCGGCATCGCGGTCAAGCCGATGTCCGCGGAAGGCCCGGGCCAGCCGCTCGCCTATTACGAAGGCGGCAACGCAAGCCGCAGCGCCGCGCTGGTGGTGAACGTGGCGCAGCCCGGCCAGCGGCCGGTGTGGCAGGTCGACAGCGTGGCCCTGCACGAGGCGCTGCCGGGCCACCACCTGCAGGTGGCGCGCGCCCAGGAGCTCGCGTTGCCGGCCTTCCGCCGCCACGGCTGGTACCAGGCCTTCGGCGAAGGCTGGGCCACCTATGCCGAGGGCCTCGGCCCGGAACTGGGCTTCTTCCAGGACCCGTTCTCGCGTTTCGGCCACCTGAACGAAGAGATGCTGCGCGCGGCGCGCCTGGTGGTGGACACCGGCATCCACCTGCTTGGCTGGTCGCGCAAGGGCGCGCTCGACTACCTGAACGCCCACACCGCCAATCCGCCGCTCGACAACGAGGCGGAAGTCGAGCGCATCATCGCCCAGCCGGCGCAGGCGCTCGGCTACAAGATCGGCCAAATGCGCATCGCCGCGCTGCGCGAGCGCGCCGCCGGCGTGCTGGGGCGGCGTTTCGACCTGCGGCGCTTCCACGATACGGTGCTGGGCAGCGGCGCCCTGCCGCTGGACGAACTGCAGCGCCAGGTCGAGCGCTGGATCGCGGCCGAACAGGCGCCGGCGAAGGCGCCGGAAACAGCGAAACCGCCGTCGCCTACCCCTGTCCCCGGCTCCCCCAAAGAATGAGGCGGTCGCCGACGCTTTCCGCGTTTTTCGGTTACTCTCTGCTCCAATCGAATTGGTAGTACAAGAAAGGAAACACCCGTGGGTATGCAACCAGAGCCGAACCAACTCCAGCGCCGCCTGGCCCTGCTCGACGACGATGAGCACCGCGCCCTGCTCGGACAGGGCCTGCGCGGCATCGAACGCGAAACCCTGCGCGTCGACCACGGCGGCCACCTGGCGCGCACCCCGCATCCGGTCGAGCTCGGTTCGGCACTGACCCATCCGCAGATCACCACCGACTACGCCGAAGCCCTGCTGGAGTTCATCACGCCGGCCGAGCACGACATCTCGGTGGTACTGAACCACCTGGACGCCATCCACCGCTTCGCGCATGCGCGCCTGAAGGGCGAGATGCTGTGGAGCGTCTCGATGCCGGGCGAACTGCCGCCGGAACAAGACATCGAGATCGCCTGGTACGGCAAGTCGAACATCGGCATGCTCAAGCACGTCTACCGGCGCGGCCTGGCGCTGCGCTACGGGAAGGCGATGCAGTGCATCGCGGGCATCCATTACAACTACTCGCTGCCGGAAAAGCTGTGGCAGCTGGTGGCCGCCAGCGAAGGCATCGCGGAAGAACGCCGCCATGCGCTGCGCGACTTCCAGTCCGAGAGCTACATCGCGATGATCCGCAACTTCCGGCGCTACAGCTGGCTCTTGATGTACCTGTTCGGCGCCACCCCGGCCCTGAGCACCAGCTTCCTGCGCGGCCGCCCGCACAAGCTGGAAACGCTGTCCGACGACACCCTCTACCTGCCCTACGCGACCAGCCTGCGCATGAGCGACCTGGGTTACCAGAACGACGCCCAGTCCGGCCTGCGCCCGCACGAGAACAGCCTGGAGAGCTACGTCACCAGCCTGATGGCGGCCGTGAACACGCCCTATGAACCGTATGCGGCGCTCGGCACCAAGCGCGATGGCGAATGGATCCAGCTGTCGACCAACGTGCTGCAGATCGAGAACGAGTATTACTCGACGATCCGCCCGAAACGCGTGATCCGCACCGGCGAGCGTCCGGTGCAGGCGCTGTGCAACCGCGGGGTGCAGTACATCGAGGTGCGCTGCCTCGACGTCGACCCGTTCGAGCCGGTCGGCATCAGCCTGGAAACCGGCCGCTTCCTCGACGCCTTCCTGCTGTTCTGCGCCTTCGAAGAGAGCCCCCTGATCAGCGCCCACGAAGGCCAGGTCCATGCGCGCAACTTCGCCCGCACCGTCAAGGAAGGCCGCGACCCGGCCTTGACGCTCACCCGCGACGGCATCGAAGTGCCGCTCAAGGACTGGGCGCTGGAACTCGTCGAGCGCATCCGCCCGGTGGCGCAGCTGCTCGACGACCAGCACAACGACGGCAACGTGCACGAGTCTTCGCTCAACCTGCAGAAGGCCAAGATCATCAACCCGGCGCTGACCCCGTCGGCGCGGGTGCTGGAAGAGATCCGCAGCCTCGGCTCGGCCACCGCCTTCGGCCTGCGCCAGAGCGAGCTGCACGCCGCGAGCTTCAAGGACAGCCCCTTGATGCCGGCCGAGGAAGCCCTGTTCGACGAACTGGCCCGCAAGTCGCTGGACGAACAGGCCGCGATCGAACAGCAGGACAGCGGCAGCTTCGACGATTTCGTCGCCGCCTACAACAGCAGCAAACTGTGCAGCAACCAGTAAAAGCGCTCCAAGGCCGATATCATCCCGCGCATGCTCACGTTCTACAACGAACACCACGCCCGGCAAGGCGCCTGCGCCGAGCCGGCGCCGTGGGACGAGCAGCCTGACGCGGTCGCGCTGACGCTGGCGGAACTCGAGCGGCGCGGCCTGGGCCGCATCGTCACCCCGCACGGCGTGCCGCTGGTCTCGCTCGAGCGCGTGCACACGCCGCGCTACCTGCACTTCCTGCGCACGGCGTGGAACGCATGGAGCACCTTTGACGCGAGCGCCGATGCCGGCAAGCCGCTGCTGCCGGCCCTGTGGCCGCCGCGCGGCGCGCCGGGCGAGCCGGAGCCGGAGGACTTGTTTGCCCGCCTCGGCCTGTTCGCGTCCGACGCCCGCACGCCCATCACGGAAGGCAGCTGGAGCGCGGCCAGGCTGGGCGCCGACTGCGCCATCAATGCCGCGCACGCGCTGCGCCTGGGCGAGCGCGCCAGCTTCGCGCTGACGCGGCCGGCAGGCCAGCATGCGCGCGCCGAGGGCTTCGGCGGCGGTTGCTTCCTGAACAATGCCGCGCTGGCGGCCCAGCACCTGCTGGACGACGGCCTGGGACGGGTGGCGATCCTCGACATCGCCCGCCACCACGGCCACGGCACCCAGGACATCTTCTATGCGCGCGCCGAGGTGCTGTTCGTGTCGATCCACCTCGACCCGCGCCAGGCCTACCCCTTCTATGCCGGCCATGCCGGCGAACAGGGCGCGGGCGCGGGGCTGGGGGCCAACATGAACCTGCCGCTGGCCCCGGATTGCGGCAGCGCTTCTTGGTTCGCGGCGCTGGAAACGGCCAGCGTCAAGCTGGCGATGTTCCGGCCCGAGGCCCTGGTGGTCTCGCTGGGCGGTCCCGCACCCGGCTTCGGACTGCAGGGGGGCGACCTGCTGCGCATCGGCGAGCGCATCGCCCATCTCGGCCTGCCCACCATCTTCGTGTTCGAAGGCGGCGCCGGCACCGTCAACGTCCTCGAAGGTTTCGAAACCGCCGCGTGAGCACCCCGCCGCGCGGCCCCTCACCATCCCGACTTATCCCATGATCGACTGGCAGTTCTCCCATTTCAACGACCTCAGTCCCGCCGCGCTGTACGAGGTGCTGGCCCAGCGCCAGGACGTGTTCATCCTCGAGCAGACCTGCCTCTACCCCGACATCGACGGCCTCGACCCGGTGGCGCACCACCTGCTGGGCTGGCGCACGGTCGACGGCGAGCGCCGGCTGGCCGCCTACCTGCGCGTGCTGGGCCCGGGCGTGAAGTACCCGGAGATGTCGCTTGGCCGCGTCATCACGACCAAGGCCGCGCGCGGCAGCGGCGCCGGCCGCGCCCTGCTGGCGGAAGGCATCGCGCGGGCCGAAGCGCTGTATCCAGGCCACCGCATCCGCATCGGGGCCCAGCAATACCTGGAAAAGTTCTACCAGGGCTTCGGCTTCGAGACCGTCTCGGCGCCGTATGACGAGGACGGCATCATGCACATCGACATGCTGCGTTAAGCAGGCTGGGAAAAGCGCAGGCTGTCGCGCCTGCCCGTCCTGCGCCGCCCCGCCAGCAGGACCAGCCCGGCCGTCAGCAGCGCATAGCTGCCCGGCTCGGGCACCGCGGAGACCAGGTCGAGCCGCACCGACAGGCACTCGTCGTCCCGGCAGGCCTTGCCGAGGATCTGCCGGGCGTCGTTGATGTCGTAGGCTTCGACGATCCTCCAGCCGTCCGCGCCCTCGACCAGCCGATCCAGGCTGATCAGATCGCCGCCGGTGTAGAGAAACGCGTCCTTCGGCTCGCCCACACCGGACTGCGTCCAGCCGACTACCATCCCCGCGTTGTTGATGGCAATGGCTTCGCCTCCGGCATAGTAGTCGTAGCGGCCCAGCAGGCGCATGGCGCCGTCGGCGTAGATGAAAGGCAGCCGGTCTTGCGTTTCGTCCGTGGTCCAGCCGACGACCTGGCCGGCATCGTTGATGTCGTTGGCAAAGCTGTCCCAGCCTCCGAGAGTGCCGAGGTCGACCATGGTTCCGTCCTGGTACAGGAAGGCGTGTCCGGTCCAGCGGTCCTGGGCCCCTGCGTAGGTCGAGCCGCCCACGACCTGTCCGCGCTTGTTGATCGCCGCCGCGACCGACCAGGTCGGCATGCCGCTCAAGGTGCCGAGCATGCGTACGCTGCCATTCGCATCGACCCAGGCATGCCCGCCGCCTCCGAGGGTGGCGTATTCGCCGGCCACCTGGCCCAGGTCGTTGAGAGCGTTGGCGCGCCCGGCCTGGAATTCGTCGAGCTCGGGCCCAGCATGCCGCACCAGGCCGGAGGTATGGAGGAAGGGCCGGCCATACTCTCCGTACAGGGAGCCGGCGACATCACCACGGTTGTTGATCGCGTAGGCGTAGCTGTCCGGCCCGAGTCCGAGATCGATGAGCGCACTGCCGTTCCAGATGCCCGCGCCCGCACTGCTGTTGCCGACAATATGGCCGGCGCCGTTCATGGCCCTGCCATCGAAGCCCGCCGGCAGGAAGGACATCGAGTAGATCGGTTCCGCCAGCGCCACGAACGGGCAGGCCAGCATTGCCAGCAAGCATCCACGAAAAATTTTTCCAATCATGATCGCCTCTTGGCCTTATCGGAAGAACAAGCTTGAGGCATGCATGAATGGAGACTCTGCGCTAGCTCAGGCGGGCACGGGAAGCGCCGGCGCAGCGGCGCCTCCCGATGGCGGAGGGATCAGAGCTCGAGCAGCACCGCGCGGCATTCGCCGTACAGGGTGCAGGCATAAGCCGCGATCTGCTGGGCGTCGTTGATGCCGACCGCATCGAGCACCGTCCAGATGCCGCGCTTGGCGACCAGGTCGTTCAGGTCATGCATCACGCCGTCGCGGTACAGGAAGGCGTGCGAGAAACTCGCGCCGGGCACGTGGTTCGCCTGGGTCGAGTAGCCGACCACCATCCCGGCATTGTTCAGGGCCCGCGCGTCGGTGTAGGGACCGCCGAGCGAGCCGATGTCGACCATGGCGCCGCCGCGGTACAGGAAGGCGTGTTGGACGTCGTCGTTGACGAAGCTCATGCCGGCCACCTCGCCGCGCTCGTTGATGGCCGCGGCCGTGCTGGTGGGGCCGCCGAGCGTGCCGAGGTCCTTCATCACGCCTTTCGCGTACGTGAAGGCGTGCTGGGCCGTGAAACCGCGCAGGAAGGACATGCCGACCACCGTGCCGGCGCCGTTGATCCCGGTTGCGCGTGCGACGCCGCTGCCGAGGCTGCCGATCGCGCTCATCTTGCCGCCGGAGACCACGAAAGCACGGTCGTTGCCGTTGCGGTCCAGGGCGTAGCCGGCCACCTGGCCGCTTGCATTGATGGCCGTGCCGAAGCTCGGCCGGCCGTTCAGCATGCCGAGGTCGCGCAGCGCGCCGCCCTGGAACACGAAGGCGTGGGACACCCCGTTCTTCGCCTCCGAGGAACCGGCGACCTGGGCGTTGGCGCCGATGGCCGACGCCGTGCTGCCGGCGCCGCCGAGCGTGCCCAAGCGCGTGATCACGCCGCGCGCCCACAGGAAACCGCGCCCATCGGCCCCGACGCCCACGATGCGCCCGTTGGCATCGATCGCGTGGGGTGTGGTGTCGCGAGGGAGAAACGTCATTTTGTAGAAAGGCTGGCTGTGCGCGGTGAGCGGAGCGGCGAGCGAGGAGGACAGCAGGAGGGCGAGCAGGGAATGACGCATGACGTACCTTTGATGCTTGAGTGAAGGGGACTTTCAGCATCTCGAATAGCCGAGCCAGCAGGTTTGAGATAGATCAATGTCCAAAATCTCATTTCCTCAGGCAGTTTCAAGCACGCGTTTCATGCTCCGGCTGAGTAGCGTAATAGCTACTCAGCCGTGCCTGTGCGCCGCCAGCCTTCCCGCCATGCACACGATCAGTCCCGCCAGCAATAACCAGCCATCCGGCTCGCCTTGTGGCGCGGGCAGTACCGTGCAGGCTGGAGGCACGGTGGGGGCTGCGGCGCCGGCGAGCGGGGAACAGAAGAGGAAGACGAGGAAAAGAAAGGCTCGCATGATGCACGGGAGGCTGGTCGGGATCAGCAGCTTCGGGCATGAAGCGGACCCGGCCTGTGCGCCAGCTCAGGCGTGCGCGCGAAAAAAAACCGGGGCAGCGCCCCGGTCCTTGCATGCCCTTGTTTTATTCGATCTTGGTCAGGCTGATCTCGAAGACCAGGCCATTGTTGGGCGGAATGCGATCGGAACCGCGCTCGCCATAGGCCAGGCTGGCCGGCACCTCGATGGTACGCTTGCCGCCCACCTTCATGCCGAGCACACCCTGCTGGAAGCCGGGGATGACGTTGGTCGAGCCCAGCAGGAAGGAGAAGCTGTTCGATTCGAGCTGGACGCCCTTGTGGTCGGCGGCGCCGGCGCTGTACAGCCACAAGGTATAGGTCACGGTGGCGGTCTTGCCGTTGACGGCCTCGGCGCCGGTGCCCAGGACGTTGTCGGTCTTGACCAGGGCGGTCGGGTTGTTCGGGTTGACAGCCGGCGGGCTGGAATCGCCGCCGCCACCGCCGCAGGCGGTCAGGCTCAGGATGGCGACGAAGGCGGCGATCAGGGGGAACTTCAGTTTCATGGGGCGGATCCTCGGGTACGAAAGTGCGGAAAGTTTATGCAGCGAAACTCCGCACCTTACCCCAGCCCTCCATGGGCGTCTGTCCCCGACTGTCCGCCTTTTGTATTTTTCTGTAATGAACTACTCGCCTAGATTTCCACCTGGGTGCCGAGCTCGATGACCCGGTTGGGTGGAATCTGGTAATAGTCGGCCGCGGCGCGCGCATTGCGCGACAACATCACGAACAGGTGCTCGCGCCACGGGGCCATGCCGCCTCCCGGCGTCGAGACCACGGTCTGGCGCGCGATGAAGAACGAGGTCTCCATCATCTCGAAGTTCAAGCCCAATCCGCCGCACTGGCGCAGGATGCCGGGAATGTCCGGCTCGTCCTTGAAGCCGTACTGGACGTTGAGCTGGAAGCAGTTGTGGCCGAGTTCCACCACCTCGACCTGTTCTTCCGCCGCCACCCAGGGCACTTCGCGCATGTGCACCGTGAGGAAGACCACGCGTTCGTGCAGGACCTTGTTGTGCGACAGGTTGTGCAGCAGCGCATGCGGCACGCCGTCGCTTTCGCCGCGCAGGAACAGCGCGGTGCCGGGCACGCGCGCCGGCGGCGCCACGAACAGCGACTCCATGAAGGCGTCGAGCGGGATCGCGTGCTTTCCCAGGTTCTCGAACACCAGTTCGCGGCCGCGCTTCCAGGTCAGCATCAGGGTCAGCAGGACGGTGCCGAGCAGCAGCGGGAACCAGCCGCCGTGGAACAGCTTGAGCGTGGTCGACGAGAACAGCAGGACATCGATGACCAGGAAGAAGCCGGTCGCGCCCAGGCACACCACCAGCGGCAGCCGCCAGCGGTAGCGGGTGACGAAGAAGGTGAGGATGGTGGTCGCCATCATGGTCGCGGTCACGGCGATGCCGTAGGCGCCGGCCAGCTCGTCCGAGGAACCGAAGCCGATCACGGCGATCAGGACGATCGCCAGCTGCAGCCAGTTCACCGCCGGGATGTAGATCTGGCCGATCTCGCTTTCCGAGGTGTGCAGGATGCGCATGCGCGGCAGCAAGCCCAGCGCGATCGCCTGCTTGGTCATCGAATAGGTGCCGGAGATCGTGGCCTGCGAGGCGATCACGGCCGCCATGGTCGACAGGATCACCAGCGGGATCACGCTCCAGGTGCCGAGCTGGTGGAAGAAGGGATTTTCGACCGCGCTCGGGTCCCCGATCAACAGGCCGCCCTGGCCCAGGTAGTTCAGCACCAGCGCCGGGTAGGCGATCGCGAACCAGGCCAGGCGGATCGGCTTGCGGCCGAAGTGGCCCATGTCGGCATACAGCGCCTCGGCCCCGGTGATCGCCAGCACCACCGCGCCCAGCGCGACGAAGGCCAGCAGCTTGTTCTCGAGCATGAAGTGCAGCGCGTAATAGGGGTTGAGCGCATTCAGGATCACCGGCGTCTGGATGATGTTGATGACGCCCAGGACGGCCAGCGTGACGAACCAGACCAGCATGACCGGCCCGAAGAAGCGGCCGATGCCGGCGGTGCCGTGGCGCTGCACGCTGTAGAGAAGCACCAGCACCACCACCGCCAGCGGCACCACGTAGTGCGACATGCCAGGCGCCGCCACTTCCAGGCCCTCGATCGCGCCCAGCACCGAGATCGCGGGCGTGATCACGCTGTCGCCGTAGAACATGGTGGCGCCGACCACGCCGATCACCAGCAGCGGGAAATGCCAGCGCGAGGCGCGGGTGACGGAATTGGTGGCCAGGGCCATCAAGGCCATGATGCCGCCTTCGCCGCGGTTGTCGGCGCGCAGCACCAGCGTGACGTACTTGAGCGAGACGATGACCGTCAGGCTCCAGAAGATCAGGGAAATGACGCCGAGGATGTTGGGGGTGTTGAGGGGAAGGCCGTGCTCGTGGTGGAAGATCGCGCGCAGGGTGTAGAGAGGGCTGGTGCCGATGTCGCCGTAGACGATGCCGATGGCGGCCAGCGTCAGCGCCGCGACGCTGCTCTTCTTGTTTTCGGTACTCAAGTTTGCACCATGGTTTGTTATTGGTGCAGCGCACCATAAAATAACAGCAAGAAAATTGCAAGAAGATTTCGTATTGATAGTACACCCGCTAAAAAACCGTTTGCGCCAGCAGAGAAATTGCGCATCAGGGATAATGTCACCCCAGCAATCGCCCTCCTCTCCCATGCGCTCCGGTATCCTGTCTGCCGCCCTCGCCTTCCTGGCCTGGGGCCTGTTCCCTATTTATTTCCATGCGCTGGGCGACGTGCCGCCGGTGCAGATCCTGGCGCATCGGGTGCTGTGGTCGCTCGCTTTTCTCCTCCTGGTGCTGGGCTTCCGGCGCCAGTGGAAATGGCTGGCGCTGGTACGCCAGCCGCGCGTGTTCTGGAGCTTCGTCGCCTCGGCCCTCCTGCTCTCGGCCAACTGGCTGGTGTACATCTGGGCGGTGAAGAACGGGCACGTGATCGAGGCCAGCCTCGGCTACTTCATCAATCCGCTGGTCAACATCATGTTCGGGTTCCTGATACTGAAGGAACGCATGCGTCCGGCGCAATGGGGCGCCATCGCGATCGCCGCGCTGGGCGTGGGCTGGCTCACCTGGCAGTCGGGCTCGGTGCCCTGGATCGCGCTGTTCCTGGCCGCGTCCTTCGGCGGCTACGGCCTGCTGCGCAAGACCGCGGCGCTCGGCGCGCTCGAGGGCCTGTCCTTCGAGACGATGGTGCTGTTCCCGTTCGCGGCCGCCTATGTCGGCTGGCTGACCGTGACCGGCGACAACGTTTTCCTGAACGCGCCGCTGGACGCGACCCGCATCCTCCTGATCATGGCCGGCCCGATCACGGCGATCCCGCTGCTGCTGTTCGCCACCGGCGCGCGCAAGATCCCGCTGTCGATCCTGGGCCTGCTGCAGTACCTGTCGCCGACCATCCAGTTCCTGCTGGGCGTGTGGCTGTTCCATGAAGCCTTCAGCAGCGACCGCCTGGTCGGCTTCCTGATGATCTGGGCCGCGCTGGCGCTGTTTGCCGGCGAAGGCCTGTGGCGCAACCGGAGCGCGGCAAGCCGCGCGGCGCAGGCAGGCTGATTCCGCCCCGCGCCCGGACAGACGAAAGTCCTATCTCGGGCGCGGGTTCTGTCGTATCCTCTGCACCTTAAACAACACCAGAGTTAAAGCATGGCCAATTACGTCTATACCATGAATCGCGTGGGCAAAATCGTCCCGCCAAAACGTCAAATCCTGAAAGATATTTCCCTGTCCTTCTTCCCGGGTGCGAAGATCGGCGTGCTGGGCCTGAACGGCTCGGGCAAGTCGACCCTGCTGAAGATCATGGCCGGCATCGACACTGACATCCAGGGCGAAGCGCGCCCGATGCCGGGCCTGAACATCGGCTACCTGCCGCAGGAACCGCAGCTCGATCCGGAAAAGACCGTGCGCCAGGAAGTGGAATCGGGCCTGGGCGAAGCCTTTGAAGCGCAAGCCAAGCTGGAAGCCGTGTACGCCGCCTATGCGGAAGAAGACGCCGACTTCGACGCCCTGGCGAAAGAGCAGGAGCGCCTGGAATCGATCATCGCCGCGGCCGACGGCGGCAACCTGAACCTGCAGATGGAAATGGCCGCCGACGCGCTGCGCCTGCCGCCGTGGGACCAGAAGATCGGCGTGCTGTCGGGCGGCGAGAAGCGCCGCGTGGCGCTGTGCAAGCTGCTGCTGTCCAAGCCGGACATGCTGCTGCTGGACGAACCGACCAACCACCTGGACGCCGAATCGGTCGAGTGGCTGGAGCAATTCCTGCTGCGCTTCCCGGGCACCGTGGTGGGCATCACCCACGACCGCTACTTCCTGGACAACGCCGCCGAATGGATCCTGGAACTGGACCGCGGTTCGGGCATCCCCTGGAAGGGCAATTACTCGTCCTGGCTGGACCAGAAACAGGCGCGCCTGAAGCAGGAAGAAGCGACCGAGTCCGCGCGCCAGAAGGCGCTGGCCAAGGAACTCGAGTGGGCGCGCCAGAACCCGAAGGCACGCCAGGCCAAGTCCAAGGCGCGCCTGGCCCGCTTCAACGAGCTCTCCGAATACGAATACCAGAAGCGCAACGAGACCCAGGAGATCTTCATTCCCGTGGCCGAGCGCCTGGGCAACGAAGTCATCGAGTTCAAGAACGTCTCCAAGGCTTTCGGCGACCGCCTGCTGATCGACAACCTGTCCTTCACCGTGCCGCCGGGCGCGATCGTCGGCATCATCGGCCCGAACGGCGCCGGTAAGTCGACCCTGTTCAAGATGATCGCCGGCAAGGAACAGCCGGACAGCGGCGAAGTCGTGATCGGCAAGACCGCCAAGGTCTCGCTGGTGGACCAGAGCCGCGACGAACTGGCCAACAACAAGACCGTGTTCGAGGACGTCACCGGTGGCGCCGACATGCTCAGCGTGGGCCGCTTCGAGATGCCGTCGCGCGCCTATCTCGGCCGCTTCAACTTCAAGGGCTCGGACCAGCAGAAGGTGGTCGGCAACCTGTCGGGCGGCGAACGCGGCCGCCTGCACCTGGCCAAGACCCTGCTGCAGGGCGGTAACGTGCTGCTGCTGGACGAACCGTCGAACGACCTCGACGTGGAAACCCTGCGCGCGCTGGAAGACGCCCTGCTCGAGTTCGCCGGCAGCGTGATGGTGATCTCGCACGACCGCTGGTTCCTGGACCGCATCGCGACCCACATCCTGGCCTTCGAAGGCAATTCGCAGGTCACCTTCTTCGACGGTAACTACCAGGAATACGAAGCCGACAAGAAGAAACGTCTGGGTGAAGAAGGCGCCAAGCCGAAGCGTATCCGCTACAAGCCGCTGACGACCTGAGCTCATCAGTAAGTGTTTGTTTCGTAAAAGAAAAACCCCGCATCAGCGGGGTTTTTTACTAGCGGAAACGAACGCAGCCAAGTCCACCCCATGTGTAAAATCCTTGGCGTTGGGCCGCTGGCCCGGGATGTCCGCTGCCTTTGCAAGGCAGGCGTTGACGGAGCCTATGATTGATTACCGCAACAACCGTGTCCCAGGCGGGACGTTTTTTTTCACGGTGCGCCTGCTCCAACGCGGGAGCACTTTGTTGACAGACCATATCTCCGCCTTCGGCGAAGCCATGCGCCTGGCGCGCGTGCGCAAGCCCTTCCATGTCGATGCGTGGATCGTCCTGCCGGACCATGCGCATGCGATGTGGACCTTGCCGCCGGGCGACCACGACTGCTCGAGCCGCTGGCGCGCGGTCAAGATCGCCTTTTCCAAAGCCTTGCGCAAGTCCACCGTGCCGGAGGCGGCCGATGGCACGATCTGGGAACGCCACTACCAGCACTACCGGGTCGGGGACGACGACGAATACGCGGCCCTGGTCGACTACACCCACCTCGATGCGGTCCGGCACGGCTTCTGCACCCATCCCCACGAATGGCCGTGGTCATCGCTGCACCGCTTCGTCAGCGCCGGGCATGCGATGCCGGCGCCGGAACTGGTGGTGCCGCCCTGGGTACAGCGGCCGCAGTCGCACGGCTACGCGCGGCTGTAAGCTGGCGCGAGAAAAACAAAAGGCCCCGCAGGGCCTTTTTGGTTCCGAGTGAAGCGCGTTTAGAAGGCGTACTTCGCACCGATGGTCAGGACGTCGGCCTTGGCGCCGAAGTCCTTGCTCTTGCCATAGCGCTCGTATTCGCCGACCAGCGACACGTTCTGGTTCAGCTTGTACTCCGCGCCGAGTGCGCCGTAGGCTTCGGTCTTGCTACGGCTCATGTTTTGCGAAGCATTGATCAATTCCAGCTCGCTTTTGGTGCGCGCAGCGCCGAGCTTGCCGTAAACCGAGAACTGCTCGTTCACCGGCAAGGTCGCCTTGCCCGCCAGGTAGAAGGCGTGGCCATCGGTCTCGCCGCGGTTGTTCACGCCGCCGATCGAATAGCTGACGTCCGCCTTGCGGAAGTCGGTATAGCCCGCTTCGACACCCCAGTTCTGGTTGAACTCGTAGCCGCCGAAGATCTTGCCGGAAGCCTTGTAGCCTTCGACATCGACATTGGTCGCGCCTGCCGCCTTGAATTCATGGTCGACGCTGGCCACGCCGGCGCCCACATAGGCGCGCGGTGCGGTGGTCTGGGCCTGGGCAGCCGACATGGCGGCAGCGGATGCGATCAGTGCAACGATGAGCTTTTTCATGCGAATCCTCTTACTAGACTGGTTCGCGATTCCCATTGAATCGCGATACTGCCAAGGTAGCATCGGATTTCATTTATTAAAGTCCCAAGTCCGTAAAAACTGTAAGCAGTTGTAAATTACTGACTCGTGCGTAAGATATTTATCGGAAAAGATACGGAAAATAGCCTGCTGCTTAAACGATGTTGCGGAAAGTTAGATTCACACGCGGTCCGACCGGCCTCGCCGTTTTGTTGATTCCATGCATCCAGTTGGCCTGCATGGCGCCGGCCATGAACAGCAGGCTGCCGTCCGTCAGCGGCAGCCTCAAGGTTTCTTTCGTGATTTTGTGGCGCAGGACGAAGGGCCTGGTCGCGCCGAAACTGAGCGAGGCGATGGCGGGCTCCGCACCGAGTTCCGCTTCGTCGTCGCTATGCATGCCCATGCTGTCGCGGCCGTCGCGGTAATAGTTCAGGAGCACGCTGTTGTACTCCCGGCCGGTGACAGCCTCGGCGGCCTGGCGCAGGGTGTCGAGCAGCGGCGTGAACGGCAGCGGCGCCAGGCTCAGGCCGGAATAGCGGTAAGCCTTGTCGCCATGCCAGGCGCTCAGGCGCGGTTGCAGGTGGCGCTTGCCGTAGACGATCACGGATTCCTCGCGCCAGGCGGTTTCCGCGATCAGGCGCGCCAGCACCACGGCGTTCGGCCAGGGCAGCGGCAATTGGGACAGGAAGGCCAGTTCACCATCTCGGATGGGGATGGGCGTCAACGTGGCTGAGGTAAACAAATCCATTGTGCGTTATATGGCTATGATGAGGCTTTCCCGTCACCGGCCTATTTTCGCATGGACAAACGTCACTTCCTGGGCGCGGCACTTGCCTCCAGCACCCTGCCCGCCATTGCCGCAGCTTCCTCGCCCCCCGCGCGCGGGCCTGCCCTGCTCACGATCACGGGTGACATCAAGCGCAGCAATCGCGGCCCCCTCGATCCGGTGCGCGACCAGATGATGTTCAAGCAAAAGCTGGCATTCACGCGGGCCTTCACGCTGGATTTCGCCGCGATTGCGGCCCTGCCACAGCAAACCATCCGGCCGACGCTGGAATACGACGGCAAGCCGCATACGCTGCGCGGGCCCTTGCTGGCGGACGTATTGGCCCTGGCCGGCACGCGTCCCCGCGACACCAGCCAACTGCTCCTGCGTGCGGTGGACGGCTACGCCGCCGCCGTCCCGATGGGCCAGCTGCGTGCCTGGAAATTCATCGTCGCGACCCACCTCGACGGCCAGCCGATGGCGCTGGGCGGACTGGGGCCCTTGTGGGCGCTGTACGACGCGGACCGCGTGCCGGAGATGGCGGCGCGGCCGGTCAGGGAACGCTTCGGCGCCTGCCCCTGGGCGCTGTACCACATCGAGGTACAGGCTTCACCCGGTTAAGCGTAGGCTTCGGCCAGGCTCATGACGCGTGGCGTCACCGTGATGCCGACGTTGCCGAACAGCGCCTCGATTGCCGCCAGGTTGGCCGTGCATTCCTCGGCTTTCCAGCCGTTGAACAGGTCGGTGCCGTCCTTCTGGAAGTGCAGGTCCAGCACTTTGCCCTTGTCCTTGTGGACATAGCTCTGCTGGTGGGTGTTCTTGAAGCCGAGTTCGGCCAGGCCCGCCAGCACGGTTTGCGGCGGATTGTCCGGATCGGTTGCGAGGAAGACGCCGAAGGTCTTGCCCGGCGGTTTGGCGGCAACATCGACTTCATAGATGCCCGGCGCCTTCGTGGCGCTGGTGCTCTTCAGGAACAGCATGTGGTCTCCTTCTTCTGTTGCCCGCTCGGCCATGGGCGGCGGGCGGATCGCTGATGGGTGTCAGCGTCCTAGCTTATTGCTCTCCGGGAACTTTGTCGATGACTGTATGCACTTTTTTGGCGTTAGCGCAGCAACAGGCCCCACATGGTGCCGCCAATTAACAACGCGCAAGCGAGCATGCCCGTGATAAAACCGAATTCGCGCCGGGCCGGATCGCGGTAATAGCCGAGCGCATAGGCGATGCGGCCCAGGCACCACAGCATGCCGCCGGCCGCCGCCCACAGGTCGCCCAGATAAAAGGCGCACAGCCACAAGGGCACCAGCACCAGGGGCAGCTGTTCGAGGGTATTGGCCTGTACGCGCTGGCAGCGCAGGAATTCTTCCGGCCCCGCCATCGAGGGCGCCGGCACATGGTGGCGAATGCGGGCGCGACCGGCATTCACGCCGGTCCAGAAATACACGCCGAGCACGGCCAGGGTCGCCCAGGCCGTGAAAAACATCGGAACATCTGTGGATAAAGCTTGGGATAAGAACATGGAAAAGCCTTGGAAAAACCCTGGAAAAGGGCTTGGATAAGCCCTGAACAAGTGCTGGACAAGCCTTGTATAAGGGGATGGATATCTACGGGAAAAGCGTTGGACAAGCCCTGGATAAGTTCAGGCTTGCCCGCGCTTGCGGCGCGCCAGCTCGGCGGTCGGCGGCACCAGTGCTTCGTACAGGCGGCCGGTGGCGGGATCCCAGCGCGTCACGGCGTCCTGCTGGCGCGCCACGGTGGCGAAGTCGCCGCGCGCGACCGGACCGCTGAGCGCCGCTTCGGGGCCGAGGCGGAACACGTTGGCCAGGGCTTCGGTAGCGAGCGGCTGCGCCAGTTCGCGCGCCACGCTTGCCGGCACGCCGGCCGCCTCATAGGCGCGCAGGGCGGCGTCGACCACCGTGACCAGGTAATTCGACGCGAACACGGCGGCCGCGTGGTAGACCGTCTTGGCGGCCGGGTCGATGCGCACCAGGCGCGCGCCGATCGCCGCGAAGGCCGGCTCCAGCAGCGCCAGCGCGCCCTGGTCGCCCTCGATGCCGCAGAAGGTGCCGGCGAAGTCCGCAGCGACGGCTTGCGGGTCGGCAAAGCTGCGCACCGGGTGCACGCTGGCGACATGGGCGCCGGCCGCGCGCGCCGCCTGCAGTTCGCTGGACGCCTTGGCGCCGCTGCAATGGAACACGACCGCCCCCGCCAGCCGCCCCTCCTGGGCCAGCGCCGCGCAGGCCGGCGCGATGGCGTCGTCGCCCACCGCCAGCATCCACACCTCGGCCGGGCGCATCTGCGCGAGCGTGGCGCAGGCATGGCCGGCGCCGATGAAATCCACCGCCTCCCGGGCGCTGGCCGCGTTACGGGTCAGGACGTCCTGCACGGCAAAAGCGCCGCTGGACGCGAACAGGCGCCCGAGCGCCCGGCCGACGTGGCCGGCGCCCACCAGGTTCAGCGTCGCCACCTCAGAAACCGGAGCCGGGCAGCGCCAGGTAGGCCAGCTCTTCCGGGCTCGAGGCGCGGCCGAGGATCGGATTGCGGTGCGGGAAGCGGCCGAAGCGGGCGATCACGCCGCGGTGGCGGTGGGCGTAATCGAGCGCCTCGGCGAAGCCTTCGTGCTGGGCGGCCAGCTCGGTGAACAGGGTCACGGCCTGCTCCTGCATGCGCGCGTCTTCCGCGTGCTCGAAGGGCATGTAGGCGAACTGGCGCTCGACCGGCGACAAATCCAGGTGCGCGCCCGCCTCCACCAGTTGCTGCGCGCTGGCCAGCGCCAGCGTGTCGCCGGCGAAGGATTCCGGCTTGCCGCGGAACGCGTTGCGGGTGAACTGGTCGAGCACGATGATGCGCGCCAGCGTGCCGCGCGGGCCCAGCTCGTCCCATTCGCGCAGCCCGCCCGCCACCGCCTGGTGGATGAGGGCGCCGAAGCGCTCGCGCAGCGCCGCGTCGAAGGCCTCGTCCTTGCGGAACCATTCGATGCGCTGTTTGCCATGGCCCTCGGCGCCTTGCGGCAGGAACCAGAAATCGAGAACGTCTTGTGCTTGCATTGATGACCCCCAGTTCTGAATAAACCGATTTATTGTTGTTGGATTTTTCTTAATTACGGGCGTGCGACAGCTGGAAGGCTTCCAGTCCCTCGAAGGCGGCCAGTTCCTGTGCCAGTTCCGACAAGGGTGCGCCGCTGCGGTTCGACAGCGCCAGCGCCACGAAGCGCCATTCCTGGCGGCCTTCGTCGCTGCTGATGGTGAGCGAGCTGCCCGCGATCTCGTAGCCGCGCTCGAGCGCGGCCTGGCGCAGGATTTCTTCGCGCGGCATCACCTGCGGCTTGAAGCGCATGCGCACCGCCACCGCGTGGCGCGAAGGCAGGATGGTCTCCAGGCGGTTCAGGTAGATCATGATCATGCCGGCAAAGAAGGCCAGGCCCATGGCCGCCAGGTAGAAGCCGACCCCGACCAGGATGCCGATCGCGGACGAGGCCCAGATCGAGGCCGCCGTGGTCAGGCCGCTGATGTTGAAGCCTTCGCGCATGATGACGCCGGCGCCGAGGAAGCCGATGCCGGTGACCACGCCCTGGATGATGCGGGTCGGGTCGACCGGCGCCAGCACGCCGCCATGGCCGCCGTACCAGAAGTCCGGGTAGCCGGCCAGGATGGTCAGCGCGGCCGAGGCCATGCACACCAGGCCGTAGGTGCGCATGCCGGCGGCGCGGCCGTGGTAGGCCCGCTCGTAGCCGACCAGCAGGCCGAGCGCCAGCGCGCCGGCCAGGTGCAGCAGGATCAGGCCGTTGGTGATGATGCTGGGTTCGGACCAGTAGGCGGCCAGCAGGGCGTTGGAAGGCATGGCGGGTCGTTACGCTCCCGGCTTCTTGCGCACCAGCTGCTTTTCGAACGCCTCGTCGTGCTTGCTGATCCGCTTGACCTCCTGCGGGCCGAGGCCGTTCACGAAGGCGACGAAGTCATCCAGTTCGAGCGGCGCATTGAGCGCGGGCGCGCCCGGGGCTTCGGACAGGTAGAACAGCCCGTCGCCGGTGCGCGCCATCGAATACGCGGCATTCCCGGTGCGCTTCTTGAGACGCTCGACCGCCGCGCTGGCGCGGGTGGAACGGGAGCTCGCCATCAGATCGCCTCCGTGCGTTTCAAGAGCCAGTCGCGCGCCGCGCCCGTCACATGCTGCTCGAGGCGTGCGCGCACCGTGGCGTGGTAGGCGTTCAGCCAGGCGACTTCGTCCTCGCGCAGCAGCGAGCGATCCAGCGGACGGGTGTCGATCGGGCACAGGGTGAGCGTCTCGAAGCCCAGGTATTCGCCGAACTCGGTGCTGTCCACGACCTGGTTCAGCACCAGGTTCTCGATGCGGATGCCCCAGCGTCCCGGGCGGTAGATGCCCGGCTCGATCGAGGTGATCATGCCCGGCTCCATCGCGGTGTGCGGGTCCGGCGGCACCGCGGGCGAAATCGTCTGCGGGCCTTCGTGCACGTTCAGGAAGTAGCCGACGCCATGGCCGGTGCCGTGGCCGTAGTCGATGCCGGCGGCCCAGATCGGCGCGCGCGCGATCGCGTCCAGCATTGGCGAACGGGTGCCGCGCGGGAAGCGCGTCGCCGACAGGTTGATCAGGCCCTTCAGCACCAGGGTGTAGTCGCGTTTCTGCGCTTCGCTCGGGGTGCCGACCGGGATCACGCGCGTGATGTCGGTGGTGCCGCCCAGGTACTGGCCGCCCGAATCGATCAGCAGCAGGCCGTCGCCCTCGATCGTCGCGCAGGTTTCCTGCGCGGCGCGGTAGTGCATGATCGCGCCGTTGCTGTTGAAGCCGGCGATGGTCGAGAAGCTCGGGCTGATGAAATTCGGCCGGCGGCTTCTAGCTGCGGTGATGTGGGTGTCGATCGCCACTTCGTCCAGCGGGGCGCGCCCCGGGTTGGCCAGTTCGGCTTCCAGCCAGGAGAAGAATTCGCACAGCGCGGCGCCGTCCTGCTCCATGGCGGCGCGCACGTTGACCGCTTCGCTGTCGAGCTTGCGCGACTTGGCGAAGGTGGTCGGGTTGATCGCTTCCACCACGTTCACGCCCTGGGCCACCGCCGCGCGCATGCCGGCCGTTACCCGGCGCGGGTCGAGCAGCAGGGTGGCGCCGTCCGGCAGCGCGCTCAGTGCGGTGGCGGCGTTCGCGTACGGCGCGAGGTGCACGCCGTCGGACTCCAGGCGCGCACGCACCTCGGCGGACACCTTGCCCTCGCCGACGAACAGGGTGGCGTCGGCGCGGCCGATCAGCGCATGCGCCAGGAACACCGGATTGAAGCTGACGTCGGCGCCGCGCAGGTTGAACAGGTAGGCGATGTCGTCCAGCGTCGAGATGAAATGGAAGCCGGCGCCGTGGTGTTCCATGGCGGCGCGGGTGGCGGCCAGCTTCTCAAGGCGGCTCATCGTCGCGTAGGGCGGCAGGTGTTCGAACACCGGGTCGGCCGGCAATGCGGGCCGCTCCTGCCAGACCTCGTCGAGCAGGTCGAGGTCGGTGCGCAGCATGATGCCCTTGGCCGACAGGGCGTCCGAGAGCAGGCGCGCGCCGGCCAGGCCGAGCACGCGCGCATCCACCGCCACCGTCTGGCCGGCCGCCAGGTTCGCCGCCAGCCAGTCCACGTGCAGCTGGCTCGCCGCGCCCGGGATCTTCATCAGGGCGATCTCGCTGCCGGCCAGCTCGGTCTCGGCCTGGGTCCAGTAGCGGCCGTCGGTCCAGACACCGGCGAAGTTCGCGGTGGCGATGAAGGTGCCGACCGAGCCGGTGAAGCCGGACAGCCACTCCCTGCCCTTCCAGTGGCCCGGCAGGTATTCCGACAGGTGCGGATCGCTCGACGGCACGACATAGGCGTCGATGCCGGCGCGCGCCATCGCGCTGCGCAGTTGGGCCAGGCGGCTGGCAATGGCGGACAGCGGGGCTGGTTCGAATTCGGTGCACATGGCTTGGTCGTTCGGTTGTTATCCAAGCCACGTATCATACGCCGAACGGCGCGTTAGAATGTTGTCTGAGACGAACAAACGACCGGCGCTCACGCCGGCACAGGAGACCAGATGGATTTCGAAGCGGCCAAGACCTTGTGCCGCAGCTTCCCGGGCTGCACTGAAGACACCAAGTGGGACCACGACACCGTCTTTTCGGTCGGCAGCAAGATGTTTGCCGTGACCAACAAGGACGGCCCCTCGACCGGCTTCAGCCTGAAGGCCGACGACGCGCGCTTCCTCGAACTGACCGACCGGCCCGGCATCGTCCCGGCCCCTTACCTGGCGCGCGCCAAGTGGGTCTTCGTGACGCCCGAGGCCCGGCTCGACGACGCGGAGTTCGCGGCCCTGCTGCGCCGCTCGTACGAGCTCGTTTTCGCCAAGCTCACCCGTAAGCTGCAGCGCGAAATCGGGGGCGCCTGATTCCAACAGGAACGCGCCCACGCACCCGATTGGCGCATAATCGGTACGCCATCCTGACACCAGAAGACAGAACGACATGCAAGACTACCACCATGACCGCGCCCGCGCGCTGCTCGCCAACGCCACCCAGATCGTCACGCCCGAGGAAGTCCAGGCCGCGGTGGCGCGCGTCGCCGCCCAGCTGAACGCGCGCTTCGGCAATCCCAACGAGAAGTCCTTCCCGCTGGTGCTGGGCGTGATGGGCGGCGCCGTCGTGTTCACCGGCCACCTGCTGCCCCAGCTCGACTTCCCGCTCGAATTCGACTACATCCACGTGAGCCGCTACGGCGACGCCGACCGCGGCGGCCAGATCGTGTGGAAGGTCATCCCGCGCCAGGACGTGGCGGGCCGCACCATCGTCGTGGTCGACGACATCCTCGACGAAGGCGAGACCCTGGCCCACGTGAAGCAGCGCCTGCTCGACATGGGTGCGGCCGAAGTGATCGTCGCGGTATTCGCCGACAAGGACCTGAAACGCGCCAAGCCGATCAAGGCCGACCTGGTCGGCCTGACGCTGCCGAACGAGTTCGTGGTCGGCTTCGGCATGGACGTGTACAACTACTGGCGCAACCTGCCGGGGCTGTGGTCGATCGATCCGGACGACCTGAGCGCGGCGGAACCGCCGCCGCCGTTCCCCACCCCTGACGCGAAACGCCTGGATTAGTAGGGTGGACGGCGAAGCCGTCCACCCTACGATTCAAACCAGCGCCAGGCGCGCCCGCGCCGCCGCGTATTCCGCCTTCAAGCGCTCGACCATCTCGGCCACGCTCGGCACGTCATCCATCAAACCCACGCCCTGGCCCGCGCCCCAGATGTCGCGCCAGGCCTTGGCGCTGCCCGCGCCAAAGCTCATCTTGCTCTTGTCCGATTCCGGCAGGTTGTCGGGATCGAGCCCGGCGGCGACGATCGATTTCTTCAGGTAGTTGCCGTGCACGCCAGTGAACAGGTTGGTATACACCACGTCGGCCGCCGCCGATTCCACGATCGCGTCGCGGTAGGCGTCGCTGACGTTCGATTCTTTCGTTGCCAGCCAGCGCGAGCCGATGTAGGCGAAGTCGGCGCCCATGGCCTGGGCCGCGAGGATCGCGTCGCCGGTGGCGATCGAGCCGGACAGGGCGATCGGCCCCTTGAAGAACTTGCGCACCTCGCCCACCAGCGCGAAGGGCGACAGCGCGCCCGCATGGCCGCCGGCGCCGGCCGCCACCAGGATCAGGCCGTCCACGCCGGCCTCCAGCGCCTTTTCCGCGTGGCGGATCGAGACCACGTCGTGCATCACGATGCCGCCATAGGCGTGCACCGCATCGAGCATCTCCTTCGGCGGCGCGCGCAGCGAGGAGATGATGATCGGCACCTGGTGCTTCACGCAGACCTCGACGTCGTGCGCCAGGCGGTCGTTCGAGGCATGCACGATCTGGTTCACCGCGATCGGGCCCACCTTCGCGCCCGGGTTGGCCTCCTGGTAGGCGGCCAGTTCGCGCTGCAGGTCGGTCAGCCAGGTGTCCAGCAGTTCGGCCGGGCGCGCGTTCAGGGCAGGGAAAGAGCCGACGATGCCGGCCTTGCACTGGGCCGCCACCAGCGCGGGACCGCTGGCGATGAACATCGGCGAAGCGATGACAGGGAGGGACAGGTCTTGCAGCACGGGTGGCAGCGTCATGGATGGCTCTCGATGGTCGGTTGAACAAACGTATTCAGGGCATTATAGCCCTGAAAAAAGAACGATCGTGCTAGATTCTGGACTCTAAACGTCGGTCAAGCGGTCGCCGTCGATCCGGGCGGCGCCGGCGCGCACCAGTGCCGCGCAGGCCCACTGCGCCAACTCGTCCGCCTCCATGGCCAGCACCTTGGCGCGCACCCGCTCCACCAGCGGAATCGACGTCAGCAGGCCGGGAAGCGCATCCAGCGCCAGCGTGCGCCGCTCCAGCAGCAGGAATTTCAACAGCACCTTGACCGCGTTCTGCGCATTGCGCACCGGATCGGCGCTCAGGTAATCGAGACGCGACCTGGCGCGCGCCAGCGCTTGGGGGACGTCGCCGAACAGCGCGCCGTGGCCGGGAATGACCACGCGCGCATCCAGGGTGGCGATCAGCTCGAGGGTCGCGGCGACCTCGCCGAAGCCCGCCTCTCCCGCCAGTTCCGGGAACACCACGCCAAAGCCGTTTTCCCACAGCGCGTCGCCGGAAACCAGGATACCTTCGCTTGCGCAGAAGAACAGCAGCGCATGCGGGTCGTGCCCGGGCGCCGCCAGGACCTGCCAGCGCAGGTCTCCCAGCACCAGGGAGTCGCCCGGCGCCAGGGTGGCATCGAAATGAAAACGCGCGCACTGCTGGCCGGTGGCGCGGTAGCTGAGCGCCTCTTCGTCCCATGCGGCCACCTTGGCGGCGTCAAGCCCGGGGATCGCGATGCGGCAGCCGTAGGCCTGCGCCAGCAGGGCATTGCCGCCGCAGTGGTCCGAGTGCAGGTGGGTGTTGAGCAGGCGGTCGAGCGGGCGTCCGGCAAGCGCATGGCGCACCAGCGCCAGGGTCTGCGCCGCATGCGTCACGTAGCCGCTGTCGACCAGCGCCGTTTCGTCAGCGCCGGTGAAGAGGATGCTGTTGGACGAGAGCCAGCCGCGCTCGAAGACGTGGATCGACGGGGGCAGGCGCAGGTCCACCTCAGCCCCAGTCGATCTCGGCTTCGCGGCGCCGGATCTCGGCCCACACGGCGCGCTTGTAGTCGTCGCCGGCGCTGCCCCAGGCGACGATCTCGTCGATCGTGCGCAGGCAGCCCCGGCACAGGCCGGTAGCAGGCTCCATCTGGCACACGTTGATGCAGGGAGAGGGGACGGGGCTTTGCAGATCTGGCTTCATTGCAGCAGCGCCGAAACGTCGATGAAGTGGGCGCAGATGGCGACCAGCACCATCAGGCCCACGGCCAGCCGGCTGCCGCGGTCCTTCAGCGCATACAGCACCGGGTCGTCGTCCATCTCGCCGCGCGCGGTCTTGATCCACAGGCGGCCGAGCCAGTAGATCATCAGGCCCGCCAGGCCCCACAGCAGCATCGGGCTGGCGTAGCGCTGTTCGGTCTCCGGCGCATTGATGAACAGGCCCAGCACCACCACCGCCGCCAGCGCCGAGGCCAGTCCCATCGGCCACAGCACGGCCAGGTCGGCCACGCGGTAGTCGCGTCCGTGCGCGCTGGCGTGGCCGCGCTCCTGCAGCGACTGCAGCTCGGAGCAGCGCTTCACCAGCGCCAGGCTGAGGAACACGAACAGCGAAAAGGCCAGCAGCCAGGACGTGGTGTGGATACCGACCGCCACCGAGCCGGTGACGATGCGCATCGTGTACAGCAGCGACAGCATCAGGACGTCGAGCAGCACGCGCTCCTTGAGCCACCAGCTGTAGGCCGTGGTCAGGACGACGTAGGCCAGCAGCATGGCCACGAAACCGGTATTGATCGTGAAGGCGAGCGCGAAGGCGCCGCACAGCAGCAGCAGCGCCGCGGCCATGCCCGAGGTGATCGGCAGGGCCCCGCTGGCGAAGGGACGCAGGCGCTTGCGCGGATGGAGGCGGTCGTTGCCGAGGTCCCACAGGTCGTTCGCGATGTACGTGGCCGACGCAGCCGTCGAAAAGCACAGGAAAGCCAGCGCCATGGTGGCGAGGTCGGCGGGCAGGAAGGAAAAGGCGGTCAGCAGCGGCACGAACAGCAGCAGGTTCTTGGCCCACTGGTGCATGCGCAAGGCCTTGCGCCAGGTGCGCAGGCCGGCCGCCGGGTGCGCGAATTCCTTTTCGATCGGGTGCCTGCTGCGCACGGTGCGCGCCAGGCTGTTCGATGCGCCCACCAGCACGGCGGCCTGCGCGCCTTCCCACACCGCCAGGTCGGCCGTGCTGTCGCCGGCATAGGCGAAGGCCGGTCCCACTTCCTCGCGGATGGCGGCCAGCTTGTTGGATCCCTTCAGGTTGCGCGTGCCGTCGGTGGCCAGCACGCGGTCGAACAAGCCCAGGTGCTGCGCGACGCCGTCGGCGATCGACTGGTGCGCGGCCGTGGCCAGCACCAGTTCGCGCCCTGCGGCTTTTTCCTGGCGCAGGTAGTCGAGCAGTTCTTCGCGGTAAGGCAGTTGTTCCGGCGCCACAGTCACGCGGCGGGCGATTTCGGATTTCATCACCTCGCGGCCGCGCGCCAGCCACAGGGGGAGCCTGAACAGGTCGAGCGGGGACTGCTTGGCCAGCAGGAGCACCGATTCCACCAGGGTATCGGTCGGGGTCAGGGTGCCGTCGAGGTCGACCACCAGTGGGATGGACGCCTGCCGGGAATCCAGCACGGAGGTTTCAGCCGAGGTCATCAAGATCCAGAGAGATAGATAATTGCAACGTGACCGCGCATTATCGCTCATCACGTGAGCGCAGGCATCGCGCCACGTCAGGCATGCTGCTCATTCCTGCTTCGCCATGGCGCGCCACTGCGCCTGCTTGCGCGCCACCTTGTCCCTGAAGCGCACCGGGTCGATCAGGTGGCGCTCGTGGATGCCTTCACAGACTTTCTCCACCTCGTCCCAGGCTTCGACCCGGAAACGCACCCGGCGTCCCTCCACTTCCAGCACTTCACCCTGGATTCGCAGGCGCATGCCCGGCGGCGTCGGCGCCAGGTGGCGGAAGTTCACCATCGTCCCCAGGCTCTGCTCCTGCGGCCAGTCGACGTAGGGCATCATTCCATGCAAACAGGCAAGTTCCATCATGCCAACAAGGTAACCCGTGGCCAGCACCTTCGGCATATCACGGCAAAACAAGGTATCGTGGTAAAGCTCGGGCACGCTAGCGCGTTCCGGGACAGTGTAGTGCCATTCGAAGCGAAGGCCGGGCTGGAAAGTGGGATGCATGGGCGCAGCTTAGCGCATTGCAAGGCTGCCGTAAGCATGGGCAGGGAGATTGCAAGCAATGGCACGAACAGGAGGGCCAATGAAGCTGAACAAGAAACTGATGGCACAGATGCGTGCCGCCACCCGCTCGACGGTGCGCTCTTTCCTGCACACGGGGCCGGCGGCGGCAGACACCATGATCCAGGAAACGCTCAAGAGCGCCACCGCCTTGCAGCGCGAAGCCCAGCGCCAGATGCGCAGCGTCGGCGTGGGAAGCGCGGCGGCGGCAAGCGATCCTTTCGAAGCCGAACTCGGCGTCAGCCTGCCGGGCAAGTTCATCGACGGCAGCCACACCACTCCCGCCGGCACCCGCGACTACAAGCTCTACGTCCCCGCGAGCTACACCGGCAAGCCGCTGCCGCTGCTGGTGATGCTGCATGGCTGCACCCAGGATCCGGAGGATTTCGCCAATGGCACCGGCATGAATGAGCTGGCCGAGGAAACGCCCTGCCTGGTGCTGTATCCGGCCCAGAGCAAGGCGGCCAACTCCTCGCGCTGCTGGAACTGGTTCAACGCGCTCGACCAGCAGCGCGACCAGGGCGAGCCTTCGATCATCGCCGGCATGACGCGCGCGGTCATGGAGCAGTACATGGTCGATCCGGAACAGGTGTACGTGGCGGGCCTGTCGGCCGGCGGCGCGATGGCGACCATCATGGGCACGCTCTACCCGGACCTGTACGCGGCCGTGGGCGTGCACTCGGGCCTGCCGTTCGCCTCGGCGCACGACCTGCCCTCGGCGCTGGCGGCGATGAAGGGCGAGTTCCGGCGCGCGCAAGCGCACGCCCAGCTGCCCGGACGCCCGCTGCCGGTCATCGTCTTCCATGGCGACCAGGACACCACCGTGCACCCGGCGAATGCCGACCAGCTCATCGCCCAGGGCGCGCGCCAGGCGACACGCCGCGCCGCGCAGCCGGGACGGGTGCCCGACGGCCATGCCTATACGCGCACCCTGCACCACCGCGAGGACGGAGCGGTGCATGCCGAGCACTGGCTGATCCACGGGGCGGGCCATGCCTGGTCGGGCGGGCGCGCGCGCGGCAGCTATACCGACGGGCGCGGACCGGACGCGAGCAGGGAGATGTTGCGGTTTTTCCGGACGCGGCGCTAACGGTGGGTGCACGGCTACGCCGTGCGCGCGTTCAACCGGCCGAGGAACAGCCGTGCAGGCAGTATTACCGTGATTTGAACGCGCGGTCGGCAGAGCGTGGTCCAGTCCACTGGACTGGACCACCCCTACGAACCTTGACGCTTTGTTAGCTCGGCTTCGATATGGGCGCGCAGGCAGGCCGGACACCAGCAGCCGACGGCTTCCTGCGGCACCGGCACGGCGGGCGGCAGCGTGGTGCACCAGCAAGGCTCGGGGCTGCCTTGGAGCATCGCGCAGCCGAATTCGGCGCCGCAGCGGCTGCATGGTCTCGGGGTGGAAACGCTACTCATGGTTCTTTACGGTGGGGATCGAGCCCATAAAATACAACAAGACGCCATATAATCAGCACAAGTACTACCCTGTTGCCTTAAAATCTTGCGACATTTAATTTGGACCCTCCATGAACGCTACTCTGACCAGCCTGAACACCGACGACCAGCCCAACGATCTGACGAAAGTATCGCCGCAGATCAAGGCGCAGATCCTGGCCGAGGCGCTTCCCTACATCCGTAATTTCCACGGCAAGACCATCGTCATCAAGTATGGCGGCAACGCCATGACCGACGAGCGCCTGAAACACGGCTTCGCCCGCGACGTCATCCTGCTCAAGCTGGTGGGCATGAATCCGGTCGTGGTGCATGGCGGCGGTCCGCAGATCGACAATGCGCTCAAGAAGATCGGCAAGCAGGGCACCTTCGTGCAGGGGATGCGCATCACCGACGAGGAAACCATGGAAGTGGTCGAGTGGGTGCTGGGCGGCGAGGTCCAGCAGGACATCGTCATGCTGATCAACCACTACGGCGGCCAGGCCGTGGGCCTGACCGGCAAGGACGGCGGCCTGATCCGCGCACGCCGCATGAGCATGCCGGACAAGGAAAAGCCGGGCGAATTCCTGGACATCGGTTTCGTCGGCGAGATCGAGGCGATCAACCCGGCCGTCGTCAAGGCGCTGCAGGACGACGCCTTCATCCCGATCATCTCGCCGATCGGCTTCGGCCAGGATGGCCAGGCCTACAACATCAATGCCGACGTCGTCGCCGGCAAGATCGCCGAGATCCTGAAGGCCGAAAAGCTCATCATGATGACCAATATCGCCGGCGTGCAGGACAAGGCAGGCAACCTGGTCACCGACCTGTCGGCGCGCGAGATCGACGAGATGTTCGAAGACGGCACGATTTCGGGCGGCATGCTGCCGAAAATCTCGTCGGCGCTGGACGCCGCCAAGTCGGGCGTGAATACCGTGCACATCATCGACGGACGCATCGAACACAGTTTGTTGCTGGAAGTCTTGACCGAGCAGGCATTTGGCACTATGATCCGGTCTCACTAATTTTTTTGTGGCGGAAATATCCGCCACAGAAAATGACCTGAATGCCCTTGTAGCTCAGTGGTAGAGCACTCCCTTGGTAAGGGAGAGGCCACGTGTTCAATCCACGTCAAGGGCACCATTCTTCTTCCTGCAGTACCCTCCCCCTTTAGTAGATCCGCTCCACCTTGATGCCGCGCTTGCGCAGCAGCTCGGGCAGTCCGCCTTGTCCCAGCAGGTGCAGCAGGCCCACCGCCACCACCGCATTGTTTTCGCGCGCCAGCAGCGCCGCCACCTTGTCCGCCATCGGCCCATTGCGCTCGTCGAGCAGGAGCTCGCGCGTGAACTTCCCGCTCAGGCTGTCGTCGCTCTCCAGCCGCCGCATGAGCGCTTCCTGCGCGCGACGGTCGGCGCGTTCGTAGGCATCGAGCAGCTCGCGCGTTTCGCGCAACTGGCGGCCCGAAGCCATGTCTTCCAGCGTTTCTTCCAGCAGGCGCCACTGTTCTTCGTCAGACAGGCGGTTCAGCAAGCTGGCCTGGTACTGCATGGTCTCGAGCTCGGCGATGCGGGTCTTGCCCTGGCGCGCCAAGGTGGCGAGGTGGTCGTCGACGCCCAGGGCCGGGTCGTAGCCCAGCTTGACGGTGTCGAACACGGCAAGCATCGTCACCAGCATCCAGGGTTTCAATTGCGCCACCGCGGCAGGCTCCAGCCCATGCTTGCGCAGGGCCGCCTCGATGCGCGCGCGGCGCTCGGGCGCCAGGCCCGCATAGCCCGGGCTGCCGGGCGGGAACATGCCATGCTGCTGGACCGCGGCCGCGGGCGCGGCCGGGTCGCCCTTCATGTCGATTTCCAGCGCCAGCGTGGGCGCGGCGGCGATCGCCGTCCGGATGCGCGGCTCGAGCGGATAGAAGTCGGCGCGGCCGACGTGCATGGTGCCGTACAGGTACAAGGTATTGCCCTTGTCCGTGGCCTTGAACAGCGCGCCCCGCGCCGTGCCCACTTCGGCCGCCATCGCCTGGAAGGCCAGCAGGAACAAGCTGAGGAACACCACTATAATCGGACGTCGTCGCATTCATTTCCCCTTGTTGTGTTTGCGCTTTTAAACTGAAACTGTGGCAAATCATACCCTCCCCTCCCCCGTCTGGCTGTTCGACCTCGACAACACCCTGCACGATGCCTCGCATGCGATCTTCCCGGCCATCAGCGCCAACATGAACGCCTACATCGGGCGCGTGCTGGGCGACGGCAGCACGCCCGCCACCCAGGCGCAGGTCGATGCGGCGCGCCTGGGCTACTGGAAGCGCTACGGCGCCACCCTGCTCGGCATGATCCGCCACCACGGGGTGTCGGCGGCCGACTTCCTGCACGTCACGCACGATCTCGGCGCCCTCGACAAGCTGGTGCGCGCGGAAAAGGGACTGGGCACGCTGCTGCGCCGCCTGCCGGGCCGCAAGATCCTGCTCACCAACGCGCCCACGCGCTACTCGACCGACGTGATGCGCCACCTGGGCCTGAGCCGGCACTTCGCGCACCACGTCGCGATCGAGCACATGCACGTGCACCGCCAGCTGCGCCCCAAGCCGTCAAGCCTGATGCTGCGCCGCCTGCTGCGCAAGCACGGCGTGGCCGCGCGCCGCTGCATCCTGGTCGAGGACACGCTGGCCAACCTGAAAAGCGCCAGCCGCCTCGGACTGCGCACCGTCTGGGTGACGCAGTACCTGCGCATGAGCGACCCGATCGGCAAAGCCGGGCCGCGCATCGGACCACTGCCGCGGACCCTGAAACGCCCCGGCTACGTCGATGTCAAAGTAAAATCCGTGCGGCAGCTTCCGGCGCGTCTGCACCGGCTGCGCTAATACCAACAACAACACGACACTAGGGATCACATGGCAACCAAGCCAGGTCAGCGCAAACTGCAAATCCTCCAGGCCCTGGCCTCGATGCTCGAGCAGCCCAAGGGCGACAAGATCACCACGGCGGCGCTGGCGGCGCGCCTGTCGGTATCCGAGGCGGCGCTGTACCGCCATTTCGCCAGCAAGGCGCAGATGTACGAAGGCCTGATCGAGTTCATCGAATCGAGCGTCTTCGGCCTGATCAACCAGATCGCCGAGCGCGAGGAAGACGGCGTGCACCAGGCGCACGCGATCCTGCAGATGCTGCTGTCCTTCGCCGCCAACAACCCGGGCATGACCCGGGTGCTGATCGGCGACGCGCTGGTGGGCGAGGACGAGCGCCTGCAGCTGCGCATGAACGGCTTCTACGACCGGATCGAAATGGCGTTCAAGGGCGCCTTGCGGGTTGCCGTCACCCAGGGCCACGGCCTCGAGACCGACGTCGCGGCCCGCGCCAGCCTCCTGGTGAGCTACGTGACCGGGCGCTGGCACCGCTTCGCCAAGAGCGGCTTCAAGCAGAACCCGGCCGAAGGCACGGCCCTGCAGCTGTCGCTGCTGCTGGCGGCATAAAGGCTTCCTGCACAGGCATCATGGACACCCAGGAAGTATTCGCATTGCTGGACGACGCCGGCGCCGCAGGCGACGCCCGCTCGCGCCTGTACAGCCGCCACGCCGGCACCCTGCACTGCATCGATGCCGCCGGCTGGCCGCAGCTGCTGCGCGAGCTGCAGGAAGCGCTGGGACGCGGCCTGTACGCGGTGCCGCTCCTCACCTACGAACTGGGCGCGCAGCTGCAAGGCGTGCCGGCGCACCCGGTGGAAGGCGCACTGGCGCAGGTGCTGCTGTTCGAGCAATGCGAGCACCTGGATGCAAGCCAGGTCGAGGCCTGGATCGCCACCCGCGCGCCGGCGAACGAACGGGCGGGCGTGGCCGGCATCAGGCCCAACGTGGACGAGGCGGCCTTCACCGAGGCGATTGGCCGCATCCGCGACTACATCGCCGCCGGCGACACCTACCAGGTGAACTACACCTACCGCCTGCGCTTCGAGACCTACGGCTCGCTCCTCAAGCTGTATGCGCGCCTGCGGGAGCGCCAGCGCGTGCCCTACGGCGCCCTGGTGGCCCTGGCGGACGGCAGCGCCGTGCTGTCCTTCTCGCCCGAACTGTTCGTGCGCCACGACGCCGGCAGGCTGCTGGCGCGCCCGATGAAGGGCACCGCCCCGGCCAGCGGCATCGATGCCGTCGACGACGAACGCGCCAAGGCGCTTTCCGCGGACAGCAAGAACCGCGCCGAGAACCTGATGATCGTCGACCTGCTGCGCAACGACCTGGGACGGGTCGCCGCCACCGGCAGCGTCGAGGTGCCCGCGCTGTTCGAGGTGCGCCGCTACGGCAGCGTGCTGCAGATGACCTCGACCGTGCAGGCGCGCCTGCGCGAGGATGCGAGTCTGGAGCAGGTATTCGCCGCGCTCTACCCCTGCGGCTCGATCACGGGCGCGCCGAAGCGCCGCACCATGGAGATCATCCACGAACTCGAGCCAAGCGCGCGCGGCATGTATACCGGTGCGATCGGCTGGTTCGACCCGCCCGCCCCAGGCGGCGGCAAGGCCTTCGGTGATTTCTGCCTGTCGGTCCCGATCCGCACCCTGGCGCTGGGGGCGCCGCAAGGCGGCACCCGCAAGGGCGAGCTGGGCGTCGGCGCCGGCATCGTCTACGACAGCGAGGCCGCCTCCGAATATGCCGAATGCCAGCTCAAGGCGCGCTTCCTCACCGGCCTGCACAACGAGTTCGAGATTTTTGAAACCCTGCGCGCCTCCCGGGACGAGGGCTGCCGCCACGTCGAGCAGCACCTCGACCGCCTGGCAGCATCCTGCCGCTACTTCGGCCATCCGTTCGATTACGGCGCGGCCCGCGCGGCCCTGAACGACGCCTGCCTGGCCCTGCCCCAGGGCCAACTGCACCGGCTGCGCCTGGCCGTGGCGCACAGCGGCGCGCTGGCCGTGCAGGCGGCGCCGCAGGTCCCCTTGCGCGAACCGGTGGCGCTGCTGCTGGCGAAGGACAGCACCCATTCGGGCGACGTCTTCCTGCGCCACAAGACCAGCGTGCGCAGCCGCTACGACGCGGCCTGGCGCGCCGCCGAGGCGCAAGGCGCTTTCGACGCCCTGTTCTTCAACGAGCGCGGGGAACTGACCGAGGGGGGACGCAGCAACGTGTTCCTGCGTTTCGGCAGCGAGTGGATCACGCCGCCCGTGTCGAGCGGCCTGCTGCCGGGCGTGATGCGGGCGGTGCTGCTGCAGGCGCCGGCCTGGCGCGCCAGCGAACAGACCATCACGCGCGCGATGCTGGCGGAGGCGGACGACATCGTCGTCTGCAATGCCTTGCGCGGGCCGCTGCGGGCGGTCCTGCTGGACGACCCGCAAGCTTGAGCGCTAGTTAAAACCGGTAGCCGAGGCCGAGGCCGAAGAGCACCGGATCGACCTTCACCGCGCTTGCCCTGGCGCCGCCGACCATCACGTCGCTGCGGATGTTCACTTTTTTCACGTCGAGGTTCAGCGACCAGCGTGCATCGAGCCGGATGTCGACGCCTGCCTGCAGCGCCAGGCCCCAGCTGTCGTTCTCGAGGTCGCCCGCACCACCGAGCAGCTTCACGCGCGAGATCCGCGTGTAGTTCAGGCCCGCGCCTAAGTAAGGGCTTACTTTCGCCTGCGGCGCGAAGTGGTACTGGGCGCTCAAGGTCGGCGGCAAGTGACGGAAGCTGCCGATGCGCGCGCCATCCAGGGTGACGTCGTGCTTTTGAGGATAGGTGAGGATCAGTTCGGCCGCGAGGTGCGGCGTGAAGAAGTAGGAGATATCGACTTCCGGGATGGTCTTGCTGGCCACGTGGATGCGGTCGGCGGCGCCGCTGCCGGCCAGGGGCGCGGAATGCTTGGCGGGATCGATGTGGACGGCGCGGGCGCGCAGCATCCAGTTGGAATCCTGTGCCAGGGCCTGGGTGCCGGCGAGCGCGAGAGACATCGCCAGCACATGCTTGAACAAGGTTTTCATGTTTTTCTTCCTTTCGTCATGTAACGAAAGGAAGAATATTGATGCAGAGCAAAAAAATCGTTGATCTGGATCAAAATAACCACATTAAGAATGTGGTTATTGGTTCCGACTCACATGGCGAGCGCCTGCTCGATCTTGCCGACCAGGGCCGGGTCTTCCGGCGTCACCTTGCTCGGGAAATGTTCAAGCACCTTGCCGTCGCGGCCGATCAGGTATTTGGTGAAGTTCCACTTCGGCGCCTGGCCGGTGGCCTTGGCGAGGCTGGCGTGCAGCGGGTTGGCTTCCGGACCGGTGACCACGCTCTTGGCGAACATCGGGAACTTGACGCCATAGGTGTTGAAGCAGAAGTCGGCGATTTCCTTGGCATTGCCCGGTTCCTGCTTGCCGAAGTCGTTCGAGGGGAAGCCCAGCACAACCAGGCCGCGTCCGCCGTATTTCGCATACAGCTTCTCCAGCCCTTCGTACTGCTTGGTGAAACCGCAGTAGCTGGCCGTGTTCACGACCAGCACCACCTTGCCGGCATACTGGCACAGGTCCTGCGGCGCGTCGTCCTGCAGGCGCTTGAAGTTCTGCTTGAGGATGGCGGGGCAGCTCATCGGCATGCGCGCGGCGGCCGGCGCGCCCGGCGTGGACGTGGCCTGTGCGGCGGCAGGAAGAGCGGCGCTGGCTGCGGCAAAGGCAGCGAACAGCAGGGCGGTGGTCTTGATCATGGCGGGGAGTTCCCTGGTTGGTGATGCCACGATTGTAACGCAGCCGCCGCCTGTAAAGACCGCCGGCCGCCCGCGGCGCCCGGACGATATCCGTTCAGCCCGCGTTCAGGCTGCGGTGCTCGATCTTGATGCAGTGGTTCATGACGACGTCGAGGCCGGCGGCGCGCGCCAGGTCGGCGGCGGCCTGGTTCTCGATGTCGAGTTGCATCCACAGGCAGCCGGCGCGCACGGCGACGGCGTCGCGCGCGATCGGCGGGATGTCCTCGGACTTGCGGAAGCAGTCGACGATGTCGATCCGCTGGCCGCTGCCGGCCAGGGCGTCGGCCGCATCCTGCAGCGTGGCGTGGACCTGTTCGCCCAGGATGGTCTCGCCCGCATAGCTCGGGTTCACCGGCACGATGCGGTAGCCGTGCTCCTGCAGGTAGGCGGCCACCTCGTGGCTGGCGCGGTCGGGTTTGTTCGACAGGCCGACGATGGCGATGGTCTTGCTGTCATTGAGGATCTGGGCAATGCTTCTCATGGTGGCTTGGCTCGATGGTGATTCGGCTTTCAGCTTATCAGATTCGCATCACTGCTGGCGTCGCGGGCGCAAACGTGAAAAGATGCGGGCACCTTTGATTTCCATGCCCAACATGCGCCCTACCGCCCTTTCCCTGCTCGCCGCCCTGCTTCTCTCGCTGCCCGTCCACGCGGCCGAACCGCTGGCCGCGGTGGAACGCGCCATCGTCCCCGTGGCGAACTGGGGCGGAACCCCGGCCGACGCGTCAAAGGCGCGCCGCCACGCCATCACCCAGATCACCCTGCACCACCAGGGCGAGCCCTTCAAGGCGGGCACCGATCCGCAAGCCTACCTGCGCCGCCTGCAGTCCTGGTCGCGCGCCAGCAAGGGCTGGCTCGACATCCCCTACCACTACGTGATCGACCTCGATGGCCGCATCTACGAGGCGCGCAACATCGACTTCGCGGGCGACACCAATACCGAGTACGACCCCAGCGGGCACGCCCTGATCGAGGTGGTCGGCAACTTCGAGGAAGTGGAGCCGAACCAGCGGCAGCTCGATGCCGTGGTCGACCTGATGGCGCTGCTGGCGGCGAAGTACAAGGTGTCGCTGGACGCTATCCGCAGCCACCGGGACTATTCAAGCAAGACCGTGTGCCCGGGGGCGAACCTGTACCGCTACGTCAAGGAAGACTGGTTCCGCCACAAGGTGGCGCTGCGCCTGGCGGGCGAACAAGCCCAGAAACGCTAGAGCAGCCGCGATAACGTAGGGTGGGCGGGTCTCCCGCCCACGCGTTCAAACCAGGCTAGATCTGCCCGCGCGTAGTCTCATCCACTAACTATCACCGCGTGGGGTAATCTGGGCCAGTGGCCCAGATTACAAGCCGCCCACCCTACGAAACCCCATCAAAGCTTGCGCGCCGGGATGCTGCGCCCGCCCTGCTTCAGCACCAAGCCCTGGCCGGCCGCCGGCTCGAAACTGATCTCGGCATCGACCTCGTTCGAGAAGAACACGGTCTCGCTCATCGGGAATATCTCCAGCTTCGGCTGCCCGGTGGCCTGGGCAAAATAGCGGTCGCCCTCGCGGCTCAGCTCCATCACGAAGCCGGGACGCAATTCGTAGCGGCCGACGCGGGTATCGAAGGCCGCGCTGGCGATCTTTACCGCCTTGCGCCCGGCCGGTGCGTCGCCGATGCGCTGATGGACCAGCGCGTTGCCATCCTGGTGCAGCGTCACGGCCGTCACCTGGCCTGCAGCGTCACGCTGGAATTCGAACCAATCCAGGCCGCCCGGCACGAAGAAGGTATCTTTCGACGCGGCCTTCAGTGCTACCGGCGGCCGGCCGCTGCGCTGCATGACCAGGCCATCTCCGCCGCGGCGGAACACGCGCTGTACGCCTTTCTCGACCTCGTAGGTGCCGGTCACCGCGTCGAGCGCTGCGCCATCCAGCGCCACCTCCTTGAATTCGCGGTAGGGCTTGCCGATGGCGATGCCGGCCGCCTTGCGCGCCACCAGACCCGGATTGGCCGGCCCGCTGTCGCTGTTGGTCAGCACCGCCACGTAGACCTTCCGGTCCGGGACGTGCAGCGCATGGGTACTGAAGCCGTTGATGCCGCCGCCGTGGCCCATCGCCGTCTCGCCCTGCACCTTGCTGACGTCCCAACCGTAGCCATAGCCGGTGGCCTTGCCGTCGGCCAGGCGATACGAAGTGAACGCTCGCTGCCAGCTGGAAGGCTTGAGCAGGCGGCCCTTGGCGATCGCCGCATCCCAGCGCGCCAGGTCGTCCACCGTGGACACGAGCGAGCCGGCCGCATAGGGCTGGGTCATGCTGAGCGGCGCGGCGGCGCCATAGCCCTTTTCGGCGCGGCTATGGCCGGCCGCCACCGGCGCCTTGCTGTTGCCGAAGCCTTCATAATAGGTGTCGCGCATGCCGAGCGGCTTGAAGATGCGCTGCTCGAGGAAGCCGGCATAGGTCTGGCCCGAGATCTTCTCGATGATCGCACCGAGCAGGAAGTAGCCCGAGTTGTTGTAGCGGTACTGGCTGCCCGGCTCGAACTCGAGCGGATCGTTCTTGAAGCTGTCGATCATCTGGGCGACAGTGACGTCCTGTGCCATGTTGAGCATGTAGCCCGGTTTGCCCGTATAGCTGGGGATGCCCGAGGTATGCGTCAGCAGGTGCTCGATCGTGATCTTCTTTCCCTTGGCCGGGTAGCCCGGCAGGTGCTTCGTGATGTCGTCGTCCAGCGACAGCTTGCCTTCATCAAGCAGCATCAGGATGGCGGTCGCCGTGAACTGCTTGGTGATGGAACCGAGGCGCAGCGCCATTTCGGGCGTCATTTTCACACCCTTCGCCGTATCGGCCATGCCGTAGGCCTGACGGAGCACGGGCTTGCCGTCCTTGACCACGATGATCGTGGCGCCCGGCGCGTCGGCCTTGAAATACGGCGCGATGGCGGCGTCGATGCGGCTGGCCAGGTCTTGCTCGGCAGTCGCGGATTTGACGGCATCCTGGGCAAATGCAGCCTGCGGTTGGCACAACAGCAGCACGGCAGCACACATGGCGGTACGAAGCAGCATGGTCGGTCCCTTTCTTGTTGTAGAGGCCTGAAAAGCATAGGCCCGGCTTGCCTGGACGGCAAACGCCGGGCGACGAATGGTTGTTTACACGGTCCAGGCGGTCAAATCCGGCGACCGGAGAAATGGCGGCTGCCCTGCGTGAAGCGCAGGGTCTGGCCTTCGAAACTGAGCTCGGCGTCGACGTCGCGGGCGAAGAAGCGGGTTTCGCTCAGCGGGAAGATCTCGACCCGGCGCTGGCCGCTCGGCTGCACGAAATAGCGGCTGCCGTCGCGCGTCACTTCGAACACCATGCCCGGCTGGATCTCGTAGCGGCCGGCATGCGCATCGAAAACCGCATCCGCGATCTTCGCCACGATGCGCGGCGGCGGCGCCTCGCCGCTGCGCACGTGGTTCAACGCCCTGCCATCCTGGTGGTAGGTCACGCCCGTGACCTTGCCCCCTTCGCGCTGGAACACGAACCAGTCCGCCGTATCCGGCACGAAAAACTCGTTGGCCGACATGGCCCGCAAGACCAGGGGACCACGGTTGGGGCGCAGCAGGGAAAGGAATTCGCCATCGCGCCGGAATACGCGTTGCGTGTCCTTCTCAAACGTGTACGCACCGGCCACCGCGTCAATCGCCGCTGCATCGAGCGCCACTTCCCTGAATTCCGGCAGCGGCTTGCCGATGGCGACGGCGGCAGCCCGGCGTGCCACCACGTCCGGCACCACCGTGCCGGCGTCGCCGTTGGTCAGCACCGCCACGTACACGCCCTTGCTCGGGACGCGCAGGCCGTAGGAGCGAAAGCCCCGGGTCGAGCCGCTATGGCCGATGGTCGGCTCGCCCTGGATCAGGGTCAGCTCCCAGCCATAGCCGTAGTGGCTATCCTTGCCGTCCGCCAGCTTGTAGGACGTGAAGGCGCGCTGCCAGGTCGCCGGCTTGAGGAGCTGGCGGCCGACGGCCGCGTCCCATTTCGCCAAGTCGTCCACGGTCGACACCAGCTCGCCGCCGGCATAGGACTGGTTCTTGCCGAGCGGCCGGGCCGCACCAAACCCTTTTTCGAGCGGGGAGTGACCGGCGGCGCTCGGCCACTCGCCGCGCTCATGACCTTCGTAGGCGGTATGCGCCATCGCGAGCGGCTCGAAGATGCGCTGGGCGAGGAACTGGTGATAAGGCAGGCCGGAAACCTTCTCGATGATGGCCCCGAGCAGGTAGTAGCCCGAATTGTTGTAGCGCCAGGCGCTGCCCGGCTCGAACTGCAGCGGGTCGTTCTTGAAGGAGTCGATCTGGGCCGCCACCGTGGTGTCCTGCGGCGCGCGCTGTGCATAACCCGGCTTGCCGGTGTAGCTGACGATGCCCGAGGTATGGGTCAGCAGGTGCTCGATGGTGATTCTCTTGCCCTGGGTCGGGTAGTCCGGCAGGTAGGTCGTGATCTCGTCCTCGACGGAGAGCTTGCCTTCGTCCGCCAGCAGCAGGATGCCGGTCGCGGTGAACTGCTTGGTCATCGAACCGATGCGCATGGCCATCTCGGGCGCCATTTTCACACCTTTCGTGGTGTCGGCCATGCCGTAGGCGCGGCGCAGGACGGTCTGGCCATTTTTCACCACCAGCACGATGCCACCGGGTGCCTCGGCGGGGAAGTAGGGAGCGACGGTGGCGTGCAGGCGGAAGGACAGGTCCTCCAGGGCACGCTTGGTAAGCGGCTTGCCCTGATTGGCGTCGGCGGCGAAGGCGATGTGCGGTGCGCACAGGAGCAGCGCGGCGGCGCAGATGGCGGTACGGATGAACATGGTCGGCATTCCTTTCTTGTCGTGGAGTGCCGTGACTGTACGTACGCTGCCGGGCCTGCCGCAATCGACAGCCGATCAGCGGTCGTTCGGATGGGTCAAGTGGTGGCTATCCGGGGGCGAACGGGATGCCCCTGTGATCCTCAAGGCAGCCTGGCGGCGAGGAACAGCCAGATCACGGTCATCACCAGGACACCGGTGACGGTGACGCAGGTACCGGTGAAGAACAGGGCCGACAGCATGGTCGCGGACAGGACGCGCTCGAACAGGAAGCCGAGTGCGAAGTCGCAGGTGGCCAGCACCGACCAGCGCCGCATGTAGACCGGCAGGTAGCGGCTCATGCGCCGGTTGTGTTCGCGCGCCGCGTGGCGCTCATACAAATTGCGCGCCCTGCTGACGTCGCGGAACAGCCAGTCGAAGAAGAGGAAGCGGTACAAGGTCTGGCGAAAGGAGACGTCCCCGGGCCCTTGTTGCTCATCGTGATGTGGTGCGCTTCCCATGGTCGGCTCGACGGTAGTAGTGCCCAAACGGGTGTCGGAGAATGGTAAAGCGAAAACCGGCCAGGCATCAGTGCGGCAATCAACGGTGCGCAAGCGGGCAATGGTGCGGCATCGGCGCAACGGATCGGGTCAGGTGCGCGCCATGCCGGAACAGGGCGCCTATACTGGTTCGTGACCCCTCTTCGGGAGCGCATCATGAAGCTTTCCAGGTTGCTGTTCCCGGTCCTGCTCGCCCCGCTCCTGGCGGCAGCGGGCGAACCGGTCCGTGTCACGACGCAACTCAGCGGCAGCTTGACGCCTGGTCCCTCGCCCATTTTCGAACAGTTGGGATTGGGCTCATTCTACGACCAGGCGGCTGCCGTCCTACCCTATTCGCTCACGGTCAACACCGGCTTCAATTCAGATTTCTCCGAAGAGCTGTGCTATGGCACGGAGTGCTACAACTTCACTAAGGATGTTTCCTACACCCTTAGCGTGGGCGGCAGGTCGGTCGAGTTTTCAACGAACGATGGCCTGGCGCAGATACGCTGGACAGGAACTGGCTACCAGAACAGGCTGGCGTACACGAGCGGTGTCTACTACATTTCCATCGACACTTGGATGTCCGCGCCTGAAGGGACGTTCGACACCGATCCCTTGGCCCCTCGGTACATCGCAACGCCGGATGTCGATGGCAGGATGGAAATCACGATCATGCCGCTGGAGCCGGAAGTCCCGGTTTACTGGTCGCTGGGCGCCGAGGCCGACCGCGCGGTCCTGCAGGTCAGCGTCGTTCCAGAGCCGGGCCATGCCGCCATGCTGGCCACCGGACTGGCCGCGCTTGCGCTTGCCGGACGGCGCAGACGCAAAGCGGGGTCAGGTCTGACATTCGGACACGACCTCGACCGTGCATGCAGTCCAGAGTGGCGGCAATGCAATAAACACGTACGTGCCAAGGCAGAGCCTGTGTCCAAATGTCAGACCTGACCCCAATAAAAAAGGCAGCCCGAAGGCTGCCTCTTGTGCCGCAAACGCGGATGCTGCTTAGCGTCCTCGCGAACGCAGCTTCTGGATCGCCGCCAACTGCGCGATTGCAGCGGCCATTTCGGCCTGGGCTTTCGCGTAGTCGATCTTCGATTCCTTGTTCAGCATCAGCTCTTCGGCCTGCTTCTTTGCTTCCAGTGCCTTCGCTTCGTCCAGGTCGCCACCGCG
>NZ_JBKBOV010000026.1:0-53561 GCF_046293535.1 Massilia sp.
GCAGCTGCGGCGGCCGGTGCTGCGGCAGGCGCCGGGGCAGCGGCTGCAGGCGCGGCGGCCGGCGCGCCGCCGGTCGCTTCGACCAGCAGCACCAGCGAACCCTTGGCGACCTTGTCGCCCACCTTGACCTTCAGTTCCTTGACGGTGCCGGCGTGGCTGGACGGGATCTCCATGCTCGCCTTGTCCGATTCGACCGTGATCAGGGACTGGTCGACCTTGATCTGGTCGCCCGGCTTGACCATCAGTTCGATGACTTCGACTTCCTTGAAGTCGCCGATGTCCGGCACGGTGACTTCGACGATACCGCCCGCCGCGGCCGGGGCAGCGGGTGCAGGGGCGGCTTCGGCCGCAGGTGCAGCGGCGGCAGGCGCCGGGGCGGCAGCTTCAGCTGCGGGCGCGGCGGCCGCGCCGCCGGCTTCTTCCAGCAGCAGCACCAGCGAACCTTCGGCGACCTTGTCGCCGACTTTTACCTTGATTTCCTTCACGACGCCGGCGTGGCTGGACGGGATCTCCATGCTCGCCTTGTCGGACTCGACGGTGACCAGCGACTGGTCGACCTTGATCGTGTCGCCCGGCTTGACCATCAATTCGATGACTTCGACTTCCTTGAAGTCGCCGATATCGGGGACTTTGACTTCCACAATGCTCATAGTGTTAGCTCCAAATTTTTATTCGAGTTAGCTTCACCGTCACCCCCGCGAAGGCGGGGGCCCAAGCGTGCGTGCTCAGTACGCAACGTAAATTGGGCTCCCGCCTGCGCGGGAGCGACGGGCGAGCATTACTGGGTCACCGGATTCGGCTTGTTCTGGTCGATGCCGTACTTCTGGATCGCCTGGCCCACGACGGCGCGGTCGATCTTGCCTTCGTCGGCCAGTGCGCGCAGCGACGCCACGGTGATGTAGTAACGGTTCACCTCGAAGAACTCGCGCAGCTTGACGCGCGAATCCGAGCGGCCGAAACCGTCGGTGCCCAGCACCTTGTAGGTACGGTCCTTCGGCATGAAGCCGCGGATCTGCTCGGCGAACAGGCGCATGTAGTCGGTGGTCGCGACGATCGGGCCGGCGGTGTTCTGCAGCAGCGAGGTCACGTAGGGCACGCGCTGCTCGGCGTCCGGGTTGACCATGTTCCAGCGCTCGCAATCCTGGCCATCTCTAGCCAGCAGCGTCAGCGACGGGGCCGACCAGACGTCCGCATCGACGCCCCAGTCGTTCTTCAGCAGCTCGCTTGCTGCGATCGACTCGCGCAGGATGGTGCCGCAACCGATCAGCTGGACGCGCGGCGCTTCCGACGCCGCAGCGCCTTCCTGCAGCAGGTACATGCCCTTCAGGATGCCCTCCTCCTGGCCTGGTTTCAGGCCCGGGTGGGCATAGTTCTCGTTCATGATGGTGATGTAGTAGAACACATCTTCCTGCTCCTGCACCATGCGGCGCAGGCCGTCCTGGATGATCACCGCCACTTCATGGCCGAAGGTCGGGTCGTAAGGGATGCAGTTCGGGACCGTGGCCGCGATGATGTGGCTGTGGCCGTCCTCGTGCTGCAGGCCTTCGCCGTTGAGCGTGGTGCGGCCGGCGGTGCCGCCCATCAGGAAGCCGCGCGCACGGATGTCGCCAGCCAGCCAGACCAGGTCGCCCACGCGCTGCATGCCGAACATCGAGTAGAAGGTGTAGAACGGGATCATGGTGCGGTTGTTCGACGAGTACGAGGTCGCCGCGGCGATCCACGAGCTCATGCCGCCCGCTTCGTTGATACCTTCCTGCAGGATCTGGCCGGCCTTGTCTTCACGGTAGTACATCACCTGGTCGCGGTCGACCGGCTCGTAGAGCTGGCCCTGCTGGTTGAAGATGCCGATCTGGCGGAACAGGCCTTCCATGCCGAAGGTACGCGATTCGTCGACCAGGATCGGCACGATGCGCTGGCCGATGCTCGGGTCCTTCAGCAGGCTGGTGATCACGCGCACGTAGGACTGGGTGGTCGAGATCTCGCGGCCTTCCGCGGTCGGCTCGAGCACGGACTTGAACGATTCCAGCGGCGGCACGACCAGTTGTTCGTCGGCCTTGGCGCGGCGCTGCGGCAGGTAGCCGCCCAGGGCCTTGCGGCGCTCGTGCAGGTATTGCATCTCCGGCGCGTCGTCGGCCGGCTTGAAGAACGGGATCTCGGCCAGCTTGTCGTCCGGGATCGGGATGGCGAAGCGGTCGCGCATCTCGCGGATGGCGGCGTCGTCCAGCTTCTTGGTCTGGTGCGCGGTGTTGCGCGCCTCGCCCGACTTGCCCATGCCGAAGCCCTTGACGGTCTTCACCAGCAGCACGGTCGGCGAACCCTTGTTCTCCTGCGCGTTCTTGAACGCGGCGTAGATCTTGTGCGGGTCGTGGCCGCCGCGGGTCAGGCGCCAGATGTCGTCGTCGCTCATGTTGGCGACCATCTTCAGCAGCTCGGGGTGCTTGCCGAAGAAGTGCTTGCGCACGTAGGCGCCATCCTTGGCCTTGTAGTTCTGGTATTCGCCGTCGACGGTTTCCATCATCACGCGCTGCAGGATGCCGTCCTTGTCTTTGGAGAGGAGCGCATCCCACTGCGAGCCCCAGATGACCTTGACCACGTTCCAGCCGGCGCCGCGGAAGTCGGCTTCGAGTTCCTGGATGATCTTGCCGTTGCCGCGCACCGGACCGTCCAGGCGCTGCAGGTTGCAGTTGACGACCATGACCAGGTTGTCGAGGCGCTCGCGCGCGGCCATGCCGATCGCGCCCATCGATTCCGGCTCGTCCATCTCGCCGTCGCCGCAGAAGACCCAGACCTTGCGGTTCTCCGTATTGGCGATGCCGCGTGCGTGCAGGTACTTCAGGAAGCGCGCCTGGTAGATCGCCATCAAGGGGCCCAGGCCCATCGACACGGTCGGGAACTGCCAGAAGTCCGGCATCAGTTTCGGGTGCGGGTAGGACGACAGGCCCTTGCCGTCGACTTCGCGGCGGAAGTTCAGCAGCTGCTCTTCGGTGATGCGGCCTTCCAGGAAGGCGCGCGCGTAGATGCCCGGCGAGGAGTGGCCCTGGATGTACAGCAGGTCGCCGCCGTGCTCTTCGGTCGGGGCGTGCCAGAAGTGGTTGAAGCCGATGCCCAGCATGTTGGCCAGCGAGGCGAAGGAGGAGATGTGGCCGCCCAGGTCGCCGTCGGCGCGGTTGGCCTTGACCACCATCGCCATCGCGTTCCAGCGCATCCACGAGCGCAGGCGCTCTTCGTATTCCAGGTTGCCCGGGCAGTTCACGTTCAGGTGGGCCGGGATGGTGTTGACGTAGGCGGTGTTGCTGGAGAACGGGATGTGGGCGCCGCGGCGGCGCGCCAGGTCCACCATGCGCTCCATCAGGTAGTGGGCGCGCTCGGTGCCTTCATGTTCGATCACCGCCTCCAGCGCGTCGAGCCATTCCTGGGTTTCGAGGGTGTCGGGGTCGTTGGCAGCTTGTGCCGTCAACTGGTCGAGTTGAGCTGACATTAATGCGTCTCCTAAGTGTGGCGCCCCGACCGATCCTGTAAATGGCTGGTGGCGTTTGGTGAAATTTCAAATATCTGAAAATAAACTCTTCGATTCTACCAGTGGCCTTAGGCTTTTTCAAACTATGATATGTCGTTTCATAATACGAAATTTCATGCTGCAGCTGCACATTTTTGTAGGGTTGACGGCTTTGCCGTCCGCGCGTCCAAATACACGTTGAACATACACGCCACCTTCTCTTCATGGACGGTTTGAACGCGCGCACGGCAAAGCCGTGCACCCTACTCGGCACAGCAGCGGACAAATATGACAATGCTTTTGGCGACGCGGCGCGCGATATGGGGTGTCGGCCTTATAATTTCATTTTTGCCTAGCCGTGAGCCTACCCATGCCTGCCCAGAACATCGACGGAGTCCTCCTTTCCCAACAATTGCGTGGCGAAATCGCCCAGCGCGCCGCCAAGCTGACAGCAAGCGGCCGCCAGCCCGGCCTGGCCGTGATCCTGGTGGGCGAGGACCCGGCGAGCCACGTCTACGTGCGCAACAAGGTCAAGGCCTGCGGCGACGTGGGCTTCCACTCGGTGCTGGAGAAGTACGACGCCGACCTCACTGAGCAGGCCCTGCTCGAGCGCATCGCCGCCCTCAACGCCGACCCGAGCATCCACGGCATCCTGGTGCAGATGCCGCTGCCCAAGCACATCGACCCGAGCAAGGTGATCGAAGCGATCGCCACAAGCAAGGATGTGGACGGCTACTCGGTGCTGTCGGCCGGCGAGCTGGTCGCCAACCTGCCGGGCTTCCGCCCCTGCACCCCGTACGGCTGCATGAAGCTGATCGAGACCACCGGCATCGACCTGCGCGGCAAGCACGCCGTCGTGATCGGCCGCTCCAACACGGTCGGCAAACCGATGGCCCTGCTGCTCTTGCAAGCCAACGCCACCGTCACCATCTGCCATAGCGCGACGCCGGACCTGGGCTACCACACCCGCCAGGCCGACGTGGTGGTCGCCGCCGTCGGACGCCGCAATACCTTGACCGCCGACATGGTCAAGCCGGGCGCGGTCGTGATCGACGTCGGCATGAACCGCGACGACGCCGGCAAGCTGTGCGGCGACGTGGACTATGCCGGCGTGCGTGAAGTCGCTTCGCACATCACCCCGGTGCCGGGCGGCGTCGGTCCGATGACGATTACCATGCTGTTGATGAACACCGTGGAGTCCGCAGAACGTGTGCACTCCAGTAGCCAACACTGCCCCAGCCAGGCGACGGGAATGGAACCGAAGCCCGGCGTGGCCTGAACCCTTATAAAAGGAACCCCATGACCATCGATACCAGCAATCCCCTCCTCGATTTCTCGGGCCTGACCCGGTTCGACCTGGTCAAGCCGGAGCACGTGACGCCGGCCATCGAGCAACTCATCAAGGATGCCGCCGAGGTCGTGGCCAAGCTGGAAGCGCCCGGCGACAGCGTCAGCTGGGACAGCTTCGTGGTGCCGCTCGAGGAAGCCACCGAGCGCCTGGGCCGCGCCTGGGGCGTGGTCAACCACCTGAACCACGTGGCCGACACGCCCGAGCTGCGCGCCACCTACAACGAGAACCAGCCGAAGGTCATCGAGTTCTGGACCTCGATCGGCCAGAACGAGGCGCTGTTCGCCAAGTACAAGATGCTGCGCGCCAGCGCCGAGTACGACAGCCTGAGCCCGGCGCGCAAGCGCATCGTCGAGAACGCGCTGCGCGACTTCCGCCTGGGCGGCGCCGAACTGCCGGACGACAAGAAGCAGCGCTTCGCCGAGATCCAGGAACAGCAGTCCGCAACAAGCACCCGCTTCTCGCAGAACGTGCTGGACGCCACCAACGACTACAAGCTGCTGGTCGAGAACGAAGCCGAACTGTCGGGCATCCCGGACGACGTCAAGGCTGCCGCGCGCGCGTCCGCCGAAAAGGACGGCAAGGCCGGCTGGCAGTTCAGCCTGCACTTCCCGTCCTACTACCCGGTGCTGCAGTTCTGCGACAACCGCTCCTTGCGCGAAACCATCTACCGCGCGAGCAGCACCAAAGCCTCGGACGCCGGCACCATGTTCAGCAAGGCCGCCGAGTGGGACAACACCGCCAACATCGTCAAGCTCCTGCAGCTGCGTCATGAAGAAGCCCAGCTGCTGGAGTACGCCAACTTCGCCGAAGTCTCGCTGGTGCCGAAGATGGCCGAAAGCCCGCAGCACGTGGTCGAGTTCCTCGAAGACCTGGCGCGCCGCGCGCGCCCCTTCGCCGAGAAGGACCTGGAAGAGCTGCGCGCCTTCGCTAGAACCGAGCTGGGCATCATTGACCTGCAGTCCTGGGACGTGGCCTACGCCTCCGAAAAGCTGCGCGAGCAGCGCTATGCCTTCTCCGAGAAGGAAGTGAAGGAATACTTCCCGGAGCCGAAGGTCGTACAAGGCCTGTTCTCGGTCATCCAGGACCTGTTCGGCGTCCAGATCAAGGCGGACGAGGCGCCGGTGTGGCATCCGGACGTGCGTTTCTTCCGCATCGAGCGCGACGGGCAACTGGTCGGCCAGTTCTACCTCGACCTGTATGCGCGCGAAGGCAAGAACCAGGGCGCCTGGATGGACGACGCGCGCGGCCGCCGCGTGACGATCGGCGGCATCGTGCAGACCCCGATCGCCTACCTCACCTGCAACTTCACCCCGCCGGCGGTCGTGGACGGCAAGCAGCAGCCATCGCTGTTCACGCACGACGAAGTCATCACCCTGTTCCACGAGTTCGGCCACGGCCTGCACCACATGCTGACCGAAGTCGAGGAGCTGTCGGTGTCGGGCATCTCGGGCGTGGAATGGGATGCGGTGGAACTGCCTTCCCAGTTCATGGAGAACTTCTGCTGGGAGTGGGACAAGCTGCAGCAGATGACCGCGCACGTGAAGACGGGCGAGCCGCTGCCGCGTCAGCTGTACGACAAGATGATCGCGGCGAAGAACTTCCAGTCCGGGATGATGACGCTGCGCCAGGTCGAGTTCTCGCTGATCGACATGCACCTGCACTACGACTTCGATCCGCAAGCCGAGCGCAGCGTGCAGGGGCTGATCGACGACATCCGCCAGCAGTTCGCGGTGATGATCCCGCCGTCCTTCAACCGCTTCCAGCACTCCTTCGGCCACATCTTCTCGGGCGGCTATGCGGCCGGCTACTACAGCTACAAGTGGGCCGAGGTGCTGTCCGCCGACGCCTATGCGGCTTTCGAGGAGGCGCTGGATTCCGGCCAGCTGCAGGAAACCGGCAAGCGCTTCCAGCAGGAGATCCTGGCGGTGGGCGGTTCGCGCCCGGCGCTGGAATCGTTCCGCGCCTTCCGCGGCCGCGAGCCCTCGATCGACGCGCTGCTGCGCCATAGCGGCATGATCCAGGCCGGCACCGCGCAGGGCGGCGCGAGCGCCTGATGTTCCAAGGGGCGGCTGTGCCGCCCCATTTCTTTTACCAGCCCCATGACGCGTATCGACTTCCACACCAACATCCCCGACAAGCTGGCGTACGCCTGCCGCCTCGCCCGCAAAGCCTATGCCGCCAAGGCCAAAGTGGTGCTGCTGGCCGAGGACGCCGCCCAGGCCGAGGCCCTGAACGCGGCGCTGTGGACGGTGTCGAGCACCGACTTCATCCCGCACGTGCCGGCCGGCGACCCGCTGGCGGACCAGACGCCGGTCATCGTCACCTTCGATGAGAGCGTGGCATTGCCGCATCATGAGATGCTGGTCAACCTCACCCGCCGCACTCCTGCGCTACTATCGCAATTCGCGCGCGTGTTCGAGATCATCTCGGTCGACGAGGACGACGCCGCGGCCGGGCGCAAGCGCTATGTCGCCTACAAGAAGCAGAACTATTCCCTGACCCACTTCGTCGCAGGACAGTCATGAACCAGAACGCCGCGTTCGACCCCAGCATCCCGGTACTGACCGAAGTCGTCGCCGCGCCGGTGGCGCCCACGCCGGCGCCAGCCCTCGCTAGCGAGCCGGACTCCGAACAGCTGGAGCGCCGCGCCAGCGAGCGCTGGACCGGCGAGGAATGGAGCGTGCTGGAGCGCCGCGTCACCGAGCGCGTGCTGCAGCAGTTGCAGGGCCGGGTCGACTTCGTGCTCGAGCAGCGCGTGCGCGACGCCATGGCCGACGCCATGCAGCGCACGCTGGAGAGCTTCACGGCAGATTTGCGCGCAGGGCTGCATGAAGCGCTGGGCGAGATCGTCAGCCAGGCCGTCACCAAAGAGCTTGAATACCTAAAATCGTAGGGTGGGCGGGTCCCCCGCCCACGCGTTCAACGCCCGCTTGATCTGACGCACGACCCGCTTTTTGCATGCTAATATCATGCGCCGACGCCTCACTACCGCCGTGCCTTGACAGGTACCTCCTACTTCTTCACCGTTGTTACACATCGCCGCCGTCCGATCCTGTGCGACGATCCCATTCGCCTCGCGCTTCGGCTTGCGATCGAACAGGTGCGCAGTCGTCGTCCGTTCACGACCAATGCGATGGTCTTGATGCCGGATCACCTCCACTGCATCTGGACACTACCAGACGGTGACAATGACTTCTCATCGCGCTGGTCTCAGATCAAACACCACGTCTCCTATTCGTGTAGCCAGCAATACTCGGCGACGCTGTCAAAGTCCAGGCAACGGCAGCGGATGGCCGCAATTTGGCAACGCCGCTTCTGGGAGCACCAGATTCGAGACGATCTCGACATGGAACGGCACGTCGACTACATCCACTTTAATCCGGTAAAGCACGGGCTCGTCGCGGCCGCGTCCGAATGGCCATATTCCACGTTCAAACGTTTCGTGCGCGATGGAATATACGCAGCGGATTGAGGTGGGAACCCAGCATGTGACGCGATGGAATTTGAATAGGCATCGCGACTATTCATCCGCTGCTTGAACGCGTGGGCGGGAAACCCGCCCACCCTACGTGCAACATGTCTCACAGGTATCCGTTAAGATTGCAGCCTCTGCAATTCACCATCCGGCCCTCGTGAACCGTAAGATCTTGATCGCCGCGCTTGCGGGCGCGGGCGTCGCCATTGCCGGCGCCGTCCTCTACTTCACCGACAGCATCAAGCGCCAGCCGGGCGCGCTGGCCGTCTTGACGCCCAAGGCGGCGAAGACCGTGCCCTTCTGGCCGGCGCGCGTCACGACCCTGGCCGGCGAGGGCATTCCCGGCGCGGTCGACGGCCCGGCCGCGACCAGCCGCTTCGACGACCCGTTCGGCGTCGCCCTCGACCGCCAGGGCAAGGTCTACATCGCCGATGCCGGCGACAGCAACCGCATCCGCACGATCGCGCCCGACGGCACCGTCGCCACCTTCGCCGGCGACAAGGAAGGCTTCGTCGACGGCAAAGGGACGGCGGCCGCCTTCCACACCCCCTCCGCACTGGCCTTTGACCACGAGGGCAACCTCTACGTGGCCGACACCGGCAACCACGCCATCCGCAAAATCGCGAAAGACGGCACGGTGACGACGCTGGCCGGCAACGGCACCCCGGGCGCGCTGGACGGCATCGGCCGCGCGGCGCAGTTCCACGGCCCGGTCGGCCTGGCGGTGGACGACGCCGGCATCGTCTATGTGGCCGACACCTACAACGACCGCATCCGCCGCATCGGCCGCGACGGCGCAGTCACCACCATTGCCGGCAGCGGCAAGCCCGGCAACGCGGACGGCATCGGAGCAAGCGCAAGCTTCGACACCCCGAGCGCCCTCGCGGTGACGACCAACGGCACGCTCTACGTGGCCGACACCGGCAACAACGCGATCCGCCGCATCGGCCTCGATGGCGCGGTGACGACCATCGCCGTGCCAGGCGAGGACGAGCGCCGTCCCGCCCTGCGCCGCCCGGTCGGGCTGGCCCTGACGCGCGATGGCTACCTGTACATCGCCGCCAGTTCGGGCGGGCGCATCCTCCAGCTCACGCCGGAAGGGGAATTGCGTCCGCTGCCGGACGCCGACGTCCCGCCCTCGAGCGACGGCTTCGGCCCCGACGGCACGGTGCAGCTCTACGGCCCGCGCGGCATCGCGGTCGAGCGCGACGGCAGCCTGGTGGTGGCCGACGCCCAGGCCCATCGCCTGCACCGCCTTGCCCGCCCGCGCCCCGACGAAGCCGCGCCCGTGCGCCCGCAGCCGGTGGCGGTCGTCCGCAAGGAAGCGATGCCCTGGCCGGTCGGCCCGCAGGACAGCGTGCACGAGGTGGTCGGCGTCATGGGCGAGGTGCGCGGCAGCTACAACGGCGACAGCCGCCACCACTTCCACGCCGGCCTCGACGTGCGCGCCGACGTCGGCGCGAAAGTGCTGGCGGTGCTCCCGTCGAAGGTGTCCGACCCGTACCCCAACTGGGGCTTCGATACGCTCAGCGAGGGCATCAGCGTTGGCCCCCTGTCCTACATCCACATGCGGGTCGGGCGCGACAGCCGCGGCCGGCCGCTCGATCCGCGCTTCCAGCTCCTGCTGGGCGAGCGCGGCAAGGCCGAGCGCGTGCGCGTGCCGCGCGGCACCCGCTTCGCCGTGGGCGATCCGCTCGGCACCATCAATGCGATGGCCCACGTGCACCTCGACTACTACCAGGGCGGCGCGGTGGTCAATCCGCTCAGCCTTCCTTTCGTCGGCTTCACCGACACCGTGGCGCCGCGCATCAATAGCATCGCCCTGTTCGACAGCACCGGCAAGCGCCTGCGCCCCCCGACCGGAACCCGCAAGAAGCCGGTAGCGGACAAGCGCCTGCGCGTGCCGCGCTCGCTGGGCGAGGTGAACATCGTCGTCGACGCCTACGACCAGGTGGACGGCAACCTGGCGCGGCGCCGCCTGGGCCTGTACCAGCTCGGCTACCAGTTGCTGCGCGCCGACGGCACGCCGGTGGCCGGTTACGAGCGCCCCCTGATCACGCAGGTGTACGACCGCCTGCCGCGCAACCCGGACGCGGTCAAGGCCGTCTATGCACCCGAGAGCGGCATCACGGTCTATGGCAGCAAGGCCACCCGGTTCGCCTATGCGCTGCACAGCCGCCTGCGCGATGGCGAAGTCGAGACCGGCAGCTGGCAGCTGGCCGGGATCGCGCCGGGCGAGTACATCCTGCGCATCCACGCGGCGGACCATGCGGGCCAGGTGGCGCTGGAAGGACGGGATCTGCCGCTGGTGATCGAATAAGAGGTAGTAGAGCCGCGCGGTTGGCCTTCGCGCATCTGCTATAGTCGTCGCACCCCGACAGTCACGCAGGAGCAAGGCATGGACGCTTTGATGTTGCTGATGGTCTTTTCCGGCGCCTTCGTCGGATCGCATTTCCTCCTGTCGCATCCCTTGCGGCGCCCCCTGGTCGGGCTGATCGGCGAAAAAGGATTCCTGGCCCTGTATTCCCTCGTCGCCTTCGCCACCCTGGGCGGCATGGCCTGGGCCTACCCCAGGACCCCGGTCGGCACGCCGCTCTGGAATGTCGGCGACGCGCTGTGGGCGCTGGCCACGATCCTGATGCTGGGCGCTTGCGTCCTGCTGCTCGGATCGCTGGTGGGCAACCCGGCCATGCCCGGCGCCGGCAATGCGGCCAGCGCGCAGGCACGCGGCGTGTACGCCATCACCCGCCATCCGATGCTGTGGGCATTCGCCATCTGGGGCGTGGTGCACATCCTGGTGTATCCGGTGACGAGGAATATCGTCGTCGCGCTCGCCATCATCCTGTTGTCCCTGTTTGGTGCGGCGCTGCAGGACCGCAAGAAGGCTGCGCTCGATCCGCAGGGCTGGCCTGCCTGGCAGCAGCGCACCAGCTACTGGCCTTTCGCGGCCATCGTCCAGGGCCGGGCGCGCACGGGCGGCTTCTCCGGCTTCGGCGCCCACGCGCTCGGCGGCGGCCTGCTGGTGTGGCTGCTGGCGACCTGGGCGCACCTGCCGCTGGCCGGGCGGGCGGCGGGCATCTGGCGCTGGCTGCCGTAGCTCCCCGGCGCGGAACATTTTGGCCATGGCGGCATCTGTGCAAGGGTAAGGCGCGAGATTCGCCTTGCTACAGGAGCTCATCATGGACCGATATGACGTACTCATCGCCGGCGCAGGGCCCACCGGCATGGTGCTGGCGCTGGCGCTGGCCAAACAGGGCGCCCGGGTCTGCATCGTCGACCAGGCCGACGGCCCCGGCACGACCTCGCGTGCGATGGCGGTGCAGGCGCGCACGCTGGAGCTGTACCGGCCGCTCGGGCTGGCCGACGAGGTGGCGGCCAGCGGCCGCCCGAATCCCTGCATCAACCTGTGGGTGCGCGGCAAGCGCCGCGCTCGGCTATCGCTGCGCGACGCCGGTTCGCGCCTGACGCCCTACCCCTACGTGCTGATCTACCCGCAGGACGCCCACGAGCAGCTGCTCGTGCGCCACCTCGAGGCCGCCGGGATCAAGGTCTGGCGCCGCACCGAGCTGGCCGCGTTCGAAGAAAAGGAAGACCACGTCCTTGCCAGCCTGCGCCAGGCCGGCGGCCCGGACCTGCAGGTCGAGGCGCGCTACCTGGCCGGCTGCGACGGCGCGCGCTCCTTCGTGCGGCGCCAGCTCGGCACCGGCTTCGGCGGCGGCACCTACGACCACATCTTCTACGTGGCCGACGTGCAGTCGCGCGGCCAGGCCGCCAACGGCGAGATCCACCTGTCGCTCGAGACCTCGGACTTCGTCATCTTCCTGGGCTACGACGACCAGGGCCGCGGACGCCTGGTGGGCACGATCCGCAACGAGAAGGGTGATGTGACCGATGCGGCCGCCACCCTGGGCTTCCAGGACGTCAGCCGCCGCGCCATGGCCAGCCTGGGGCTGGAGGTCGAGCAGGTGCACTGGTTCTCGACCTACCGCGTGCACCACCGGGTGAGCGATCACTACCGCAAAGGACGCGCCTTCCTGCTCGGCGACGCGGCGCACGTGCACAGCCCGGCCGGCGGCCAGGGCATGAACACCGGGATCGGCGACGCCGTCAACCTGGCCTGGAAGCTGGCCGCGGTCGTGCGCGGCGACGCGCCCGACAGCCTGCTCGACACCTACGAAAAGGAGCGCATCGCCTTTGCCCGCAAGCTGGTCGACACCACCGACCGGTTGTTCAGCTTCGTGACGGCGGAGAGCGGCTTCGCCGACTTCGTGCGCACGCGCATCGCGCCGACCTTCGCCAGCGCCGCCTACGGCATCGGGCCGGTGCGCGAAATGATCTTCCGGATCCTGTCGCAGACCACGATCAGCTACCACGACAGCCCGCTGTCCAGCGGCGTGGCCGGCCGCGTGCATGGCGGCGACCGCCTGCCCTGGGTGCTGCGCGGGGAGGTCGACAATTACGCGCCGCCGGCCCGGGTCGACTGGCAGGTGCACGTCTACGGCCAAGCCTACCCCGACCTGCGCGCCTGGTGCGACCGCCACGGCATGATCCTGCGCGAGTTCGAATGGGGCCCCGAGCACGAGCAGGCCGGCTTCGCGCGCCATGCCGGCTACCTGCTGCGGCCGGACGGCTACGTGGCGCTGTGCGACCCGGGCGCGTCGGCGCAGGCCCTGGAGGATTATTTCTGCGATCTCGACTACCGGCGCTTCCGCGTGTGCATGCCTAGACCGGCCGTTCTATGAACCAGACATAAGAGAGCAGGTTCGAAGCAAAATCTGTAGACAGACATGTCTAGTTAAACTATTGTCGAGGCATTCTCATCGATCACGGAGTGCCTCGCATGCTGAAACGATTCGCCGCCGCCCTGCTGCTTGCCGCCACCGCCCTGCCCGGCATGGCGGCGGACCTGCCCAATCATCCTTTCATCCACGTCAGCGCCACCGCCGACCAGTACATCATGCCCGACGTCGGCGAAATCGATATCGACATCGTCTCTCTCGAGCCCGATGCCGACGCCGCCTGGAAGCTCGTCAACGAGCGGCTCGAGGCCAGCCGCGCCCTGTTCGCCGGGAACGGCGTCGCCCCGGAGGACGTGCTGGTGCAGGATATCGCGCGCCGCCCGCGCAAGGTCGAGGTCCTGGAGGAAGGCCAGCCGCTGCCGATGGAGACCCGGGTCTCCCTGCACGTCACGGTGCGCAACCTGGAACAGTGGACGCCCATCATGCGCGCCCTGCTCGTCATGAAGGACATCGAATCGCTGTCGGTGTCCTTCAACCGCAGCGACCGCGAGAAGGTGGAATCGGACCTGCTGCAGCAGGCGATCGGTACGGCCAGGCTCAAGGCGAGGGACATCGCGCGCGGCATCGGCGCCAGGCTGGGCGCGGCGACCGGCGTATCGATCGGGCCGCTGAAGAACCTGTCGAACGCGATGGGCCTGTCGAGCGATTCGAACGCACGCGGCGGCGGCGGCGGACGGCGCGGCGCGCGTACCGAAATGGCGCTGGTGCAGGCGATGCGGCTGGCGCAATCGGTCGACGTGATCTACCGGATCGGCGGCAAATAGGCATCGCCCTGAAAACAAAAAGCGCGCCATGTTCGCACAGGCGCGCATTCTCCGGTCCACTGGACCAGATCACTTCATGTCGGGACCGGCTTACTTGGTCGCCATGATCCATTTCACCAGGCTGCGCGCTTCGGCCTCGCTCACCTGCGGGTTGGCCGGCATCGGCACCGGACCCCAGACGCCCGCGCCGCCCTTCATCACCTTCTGCACCAGCTTGTCCTCGGCGCCCTTCTGGCCCTCGTACTTGGCGGCGACGTCCTTGTAGGAAGGACCGACCAGCTTGTTGGCTGCCGCGTGGCAAGCCATGCAATTCTTGGCCTTCGCCAGGTCGGCTTGTGCGAACGCGCCGCTGGACGCGAAGGCCGACATCACCACACACAACAACAACGAGCGTTTCATTTGTTTCTCCTGGTTTATAACGACTGCATTCTACCGTGGATTTACGCAAGCTTCATGGGTCGATACACTCTGTAACGCCGGTAACACCGTTGTTGATGAATTCCGACAGCGAGAAGAGTTTTTCCACACGGAAATAATTTTTCTTTGTAATATGCATGGTGAAGGAGTCACCCATGCCGCTCATCCTCTTGATCGCCGCCCTCTGCGCATTGCGCTTTTTCGAAGTCTGGCGCTTCGCCGACCTGCCGTGGTGGAGCATCGTCGCCCTGATGGTGTTTGCCTTCGTCTGGTTCGAATTCATCGAGAAGGCGCTCGGCCTCGACAAGAAAAAAGAACACAACGTCCTGCACCACCACCGCCAAACCCGGGTAAAACAGGCTTTCGCCAAGCGCCGGAAAACCTGAGGCAAGCAAGGTGCGCGCTGGATAGTGTGATATGTTTTGCATATCACCGAGCCCAATCCATACACTGCGCGTATCAATGAACCTGGAACTCCGCCAGCTCCGCCATTTCGTCACCGTCGCCGAGGAACTGCACTTCGGCCGCGCCGCCGAGCGCCTGCACATGACGCAGCCGCCACTCTCGCAAAGCATCGCCGGGCTGGAAGAGCTGCTCGGCGCGCCGCTGTTCCTGCGCAACCGCCGCCAGGTCGCGCTCACCGCCGCCGGCAGCGCCCTGTTGCCCGAAGCGCGCCGCCTGCTCGGCGACGCCGGCGCCCTGCCCGACCTGGTGCGCCGGGTCGCCGAAGGCAGGGCCGGCCGCCTGACCCTGGCCTTCGTCTCGACCGCCGACTACAGCGTGCTGCCCGCCATCCTGCAGCGCTACCGCGCCGCCTTCCCGGAAGTGCAGCTGGTGCTGCGCGAAGCGACCACCGACGTGCAGGCCGAGGAATTACTGGACGGCCGCACCGACGCCGGCTTCGTGATCCCGCCCCTGCCGGGACAGGCGGGTACGACGCTCGCCTACATGAAGGTGCTGGAAGAGCCGCTGATCCTGTGCGCGCCCGCCGGCCTGGACGCCTTGCGCGGCGACGGACCGGTACGCCTGCGCGAGCTGCCGCCGCTGCCGCTGGTGATCTTTCCGCGCGCCGCGGCGCCGGCCCTGCACGATGCCATCCTGTCGTGCTTCCGCGCGGCCGGCATCACCCCCGTCATCGGGCAGGAAGCGCTGCAGATGCAGACCATCGTCAGCCTGGTTTCCGGCGGCATGGGATTGGCACTTGTGCCACAATCCGTGTCGAACCTGATGCGCGCGGGCGTAGAATACCGTGCCCTCGTCGACCCCACGCCGCTGACCGAGCTCGGGGTGGCCTGGCGCCGCGACAGCGATTCGCCCGTGCTCAGGGGCTTCCTGGATTTAATCGAGAAAGAGTAAAACGATGCTAGTACACCCGCAGCCGGATCCCATCGCCTTCGCCATCGGACCGGTGCAGATCCATTGGTATGGCCTGATGTACGTGGTGGCCTTCGCCCTGTTCCTGATCCTGGGCCGCGTACGCATCCGCCAGCCGCACGTCGCCGCGCAGGGCTGGAAGGCCGAGGACCTGGACGACATGCTGTTCTACGGCATGCTCGGCGTGGTGCTGGGCGGGCGCCTGGGCGAGGTGCTGTTCTACCAGCCGCTCTACTTCCTCGAGCATCCGCTCGAGATCTTCATGGTCTGGCGCGGCGGCATGTCCTTCCACGGCGGCTTCCTGGGCGTCCTGATCGCGATGGCGCTGTGGGCGCGCAAGTCCAAGCGCAACCTGCTCGACGTGTACGATTTCATCGCGCCGATGGTGCCGCTCGGCTATGCCGCGGGCCGCCTGGGCAACTTCATCAACGCCGAGCTGCCGGGCCGCCTGGCCGACCCGAGCCTGCCCTGGGCCATGCTGTGGCCCGGCGTCGAAGGCCCGCGCCATCCGTCGCCGCTGTACCAGATGCTGCTCGACGGGATCGTCGTGTTCCTGATCCTGTGGCCGTATGCGCGCAAGCAGCGCCCGCGCCTGGCGGTGGGCGCCATGTTCACCCTGCTGTATGGCTGCGCGCGCTTCACCACCGAATACTTCCGCGTGCCGGACTGGGAAACCACCGTGCTGGGCATGCCGATCACCTCGGGCCAGGTGCTGTCGCTGCCGATGATCGTCGGCGCATTGATCATGCTGGCCTGGGCTTACCGCCAGCCGAACGGGCGCGCTGCTCACGCCTGAGGCGCCTGGTCTCCTACTGCAGCGCGCGCGGCCTCCATCTTGGGCGAATGGGCCATGGCCGTGAGGACCGCGACGGCGCCATCGAATTCGGCGTCGGCGGCGCTCGACAGTGCGCGTGCTACTCGAAGTCTTCGGCCAGGTTCTTCCAGCCGCGGCTCTTGGCGAAGGCCGTGAATTCCTCGGGCGCCTCGAGCACGATCAGGCGGCTCTCCTGCAGGCCGGGATCGCTGTGGCCGAAGTCCGGCCCTTGATAGCCGAGCGCGCGCAGGCGATCGACGAGCTGGCGCACCAGCACCGTGTCCTTGTAGGCGCCGGGCTCCAGCCTGGCCTTGAAGTCGACGTACACGTCGATGATCCCGTAGCCCTCGTCGAAGATGCGGATCGCCTTGACCTCGAGGGTACGGCCGTTGCCGTCCTTGGCCTGGAAGGGGCCGGACAGCGCGATGTCGGAATCAGTAGTCATGGCCCCAGCATACCACCGCCCTGCCCTCCAGGCGCGTGCGTGTCGGCTTTTCGGTCATAATGCCGACGAGTTCACGAGGGAGAACGGGCGGGACATGGAACGGCCGGGACGCGCGCGTCGCAATCGATGGTGGCTGGCGCTGGCTGGACTGGCGCTGCTGGCGCTCGCCGCCTTCTTCTTCATGTGGCGCCCGGCCCTGCCCGTGCAGGCGGCGCCGGCCCGCTTCGACGGCGCGCTGGTGGCGCGCGGGGCCAACTTGTCGAAGCTCGGCATGTGCGCGGCCTGCCACACGGCCGACCCAGGCAGGCCCTTCGCCGGCGGCCTGGCCCTGGACACGCCCTTCGGCGCCGTCTACAGCACCAACATCACGCCGCACGCGGCCACCGGCATCGGCGCATGGAGTTTCGACGCCTTCGAGCGTGCCATGCGCCAGGGCGTCGCGCGCGACGGCCGCCTGCTCTACCCGGCCTTCCCCTACAACCACTACACCAGGCTGGCGCCCGAGGACATGCGCGCCCTGTACGCCTATTTCATGACGCGCCCGGCCCTGGCCGCGCCGGCGCGCGAGAACCGGATGCACTTCCCCTTCGGCTGGCGTCCATTGCTGGCCTTCTGGAACCTGCTGTACCTGGACGAATCGCCACGGCAGATCGATGCGCGCCAGCCGGCCGAATGGCAGCGCGGCGCCTACCTGGTGGACGTGCTGGCCCACTGCAGCGCATGCCACACGCCGCGCACCCTGCTCGGCGGGCCGGACCTGCGGCGCCGCTTCGACGGCGGCGAGGCCGGCGGCTGGTACGCCCCCGCGCTGAACGCCAAGTCGCCCTCGCCGCTGCCCTGGACCCGGGACCACCTGCTCGACTACCTGCGCACCGGCATCGCGCCCGGGCACGCCGTGGCCGCGGGACCGATGCAGGACGTGGCCGTCCAGCTCGGCCAGGCCGATCCCGCGGACGTCGCCGCCATCGCCACCTACATCCATGGCTACCTGAAGCAGGCGCCGGTGCGCGCGACGCCGGCGCAGCGAGACGGCCCGCTGCCGCCGCCCTCGGACGGGGATCCCGACCTGGCACGAATGCAGCTCGGCTACGAGACCTATGCGATGGCCTGTGCCAGCTGCCACGACGCCGGACGCGGCCCCGGTTCCGGCACGGCGCTGCAGCTGCAGAAGGCGGTGGCCCTGTACGACCCGGACCCGCGCAGCCTGATCCGCATCGTGCGCGAAGGGATCGCGCCGCCAGATGGCGAGCCGGGGCGCTGGATGCCCGGCTTCGCCACCCTGCTGGGCGACGCGCAGGTGACGGCGCTGGCGGCCTACCTGCGCCGCTATGGCGCGCAGGCCGAACCGTGGCCGGATCTGGACGAGACCGTGAAGAAGACGAGGTAAGGATGAGCAAGTTCACGCTGCAGGTCAACGGCAAGCCGCACGAGGTCGAGGTCGACGCCGACACGCCGCTGCTCTACGTGCTGCGCAACGACCTGAAACTCAACGGCGCCAAGTTCGGCTGCGGCCTGGGCCAGTGCGGCTCCTGCACCGTGATGCTGGACAAGGAGCCGGTGATGTCTTGCCTGCTGCCGGTGGCCATGGTGGGCAAGCGCGCCGTGCGCACGGTGGAATCGGGCGGCACGCGCTGGGTGCCGAGCGTGGTGCTGCAGCAGGCCTTCATCGAGGAGCAGGCGGCGCAATGCGGCTACTGCATCGCCGGCATGATCATGCGCGCCACCGCCCTGTTCGAGCAGGTGGCCTCGCCCACCGACGCCCAGATCAAGGCCTGGATGCAGCCGAACCTGTGCCGCTGCGGCACCCACCTGCGCATCCTGCGCGCGGTGCGGCGCGCCGCCGACGTGCTCAAGGCCCAGCCGATCCGGAACTACTGATGACGGCGCGCCACTCTTCCACACGACGCCGCTTCCTCGCGAGTAGCGGCGCCCTGACGCTCTCCTTCGCGCTGCCGCTGCGCGCGGCCACCGCTGCGCTGCCCGGCAGCCTGGACAAGGAACCCTGGCTCGACGCCTGGATCCGCGTGGGCGGCGACAACCGCGTTTCCATCTTCACCGGCAAGGTGGAGCTGGGCCAGGGCATCAAGACCGCCCTGCTGCAGGTGGCCGCGCACGAACTGCAGATCGATCCCGGCCGCCTGGTGCTGGAAACCGTCGACACCGAGCGCTCGCCCGACGAAGGCTATACCGCCGGCAGCCACTCGATGCAGGACAGCGCCACCGCGATCCGTCACGCCGCGGCCCAGGTGCGCGCGCTGCTGCGGGAGCGCGCGGCCGCGCATCTCAAAGTGCCGGCGAGCGCGCTGGCGCAGGACAACAGCGTGTTCCGCGCGCCCGACGGGCGGCGCGTGAGCTTCAGCACGCTGGTGGCGGGCAGCGAGCAGCACGTGCGCGCGACGAACGCGCTACCCGCCCGCGCCCCCGATGCGCGCCGCCTGATCGGCGTGACGCTGCCGCGGGTCGACATCCCCGGCAAGCTGAAAGGCCATGTGGCCTACGTGCAGGACCTGCGCCTGCCCGCCATGATGCACGGGCGCGTGGTGCGCCCGCCCTCGCCGAACGCGCGCCTGCTCTCGGTGGACAAGGCGGCGGTGGCGCAGCTGGCGGGTGTGCTGGAAATCGTGCAGGACGGGCGCTTCCTGGCCGTGATCGCCGACGAGGAATACCGCGCGGTGAAGGCGGCCAAGGCGCTGGCGCGCGCCGCCCGCTGGGAGCTGCCCGCCATTCTTCCGGCGGGCCGCGATGTGGCCGCGCTGGTGCGCAGCCTGCCGTCGACGGCGCAGCAAGTGTTTGCCCAGGGCCAGCCCGGCGCGCCCGGCAAGCTTCTCCGCGCCAGCTACACCCGCCCCTTCCAGCTGCATGCCTCGCTCGGTCCCTCGTGCGCGATCGCGCTGCTGGACGAGGGCCGCTATACGGTGTGGACGCATTCCCAGGGCGTGTACCCATTGCGCCGCGCGCTGGCCGAGCTGCTGGGCGCGCCCGAGGAAGCGGTGCACTGCATCCACGCCGAAGGCTCGGGCTGCTACGGCCACAACGGCGCCGACGACGTCGCCGCCGACGCGGTGCTGATGGCGCGCGCCTTCCCCGGCGCACCGGTGCGGGTGCAGTGGATGCGCGAGGACGAACACGCCTGGGAACCCTTCGGCCCGGCGATGGTGGCGGACGTGGCGGCCACGCTCGATGCGGGCGGCAGGATCGTCGACTGGCAGTACGAGGTCTGGAGCCAGCCGCACAACACCCGTCCCGGCAGGGCCGGCAACCTGCTGGCGGCCACCCTGCTGTCCAAGCCCTTCGCGCCGCCCGTGCCGAAAGCCATCCCGCAGCCCCAGGGCAGCGGCGACCGCAATGCCATCCCCTATTACGCGCTGCCGAACGCGCGCGTGACCCACCGCTTCCAGCCGGCCGGTCCTTTCCGCACCTCGGCGCTGCGCTCGCTGGGAGCCTACTGCAACGTGTTCGCGATCGAAAGCTTCATGGACGAACTGGCGCGCGCGGCCGGCGTCGATCCGGTGGCCTTCCGCCTGCGCCACCTGGCGGACCCGCGCGCGAGCGAGGTGGTGAAGCTGGCGGCGGCGAAGTTCGGCTGGGACGGCTACAAGAGAACGGCAAGGCGCGGGCGCGGCTTCGCCTTTGCGCGCTACAAGAACCTGGCGGCCTACTGCGCGGTCGCACTGGAAGTCGAGGTGGCGCTGGACACCGGCTTCGTGCGCATCGTGCGCGCGGACGCCGCCGTCGACTGCGGCGAAGTGGTGAGCCCGGACGGCGTGCGCAACCAGATCGAGGGCGGCATCATCCAATCAAGCAGCTGGACCCTGCTGGAGCAGGTGCGCTTCGACACCAAGCGGGTGCTGAGCCAGGACTGGGGCGGCTATCCGATCCTGCGCTTCAACGGGGTGCCGGACAAGGTGAACGTGCACCTGCTGGATCGTCCGGGCCAGCCCTTCCTGGGCACCGGCGAGGCGGCCCAGGGGCCGGCCGCGGCGGCGCTGGCCAATGCGGTGGCCGATGCCTGCGGCAGGCGCGTGCGCGATCTTCCGCTCGATCGCGAACGGATGCGGGCGTTGGCCGTACCGTAGGGTGGGCGGCTCTGCCGCCCACGCGGTCAACCAGCTACGAGATCATCGCGTACGGCTTTTCATCCGCTAACTATCACCGCGTGGGCGGGGAACCCGCCCACCCTACGGGTTGACGGCCTTCCAGAACATGTAGGCCGCAAGCAGATACAGGATCACCGCGAACACCTTCTGCAGCCGCCGCACCGGCATCTTGTGCGCGGTACGCGCACCGACCGGCGCCATCGTCACGCTGGCCAGCACGATGATGGCCAGCGCCGGCAGGTAGATGAAGCCGAGCGAATAGTCCGGCAGCCCCGCCTCGCCCCAGCCGAACCAGATGTTCGACAGCGTGCCGGAGAGCGCGATCGGAAAGCCCAGCGCCGCGCTGGTGGCCACCGCATTGTGGATGCGCACGCCGCACCAGGTCATGAAGGGCACCGACACGAAGCCGCCGCCGGCGCCGACGATGCCCGACAGGGTGCCGATCAGGCCACCGGCCGCGAACATGCCCGGCGCGCCCGGAAGCTCGCGCGCAGCGGCGGGCTTTTTACCGATCAGCATCTGGGTGGCCGAGAAGGCCACGAACACGCCGAAGAAGGCGGCCAGCACGGTGGCGTCCATCTGCTTGCCGATCCAGGGGCCGATCCAGGAGCCGAGCAGGATGCCCGGCGCCAGCAGCTTCACCACCGGCCACAGCACCGCGCCGTGCTGGTGGTGGGCGCGCACCGAGGACAGCGAGGTAAACAGGATGGTGGCGAGCGAGGTGGCGATCGCCATGTGGATGGTCAGCTCGGGATCGATGCCGCGCGCGGTGAAGATCATCGTGATGAAAGGCACCAGCACCATGCCGCCGCCGATGCCGAGCAGCCCGGCCGCGAAGCCGCCGAAGGTGCCCATCGCCAGCAGCGCCAGGATCAGGGTGAGGTCCATCAGCGCTTCCCTTCACGCACCAGCTTCACGATGGTGTTCCACTGCGCCGCCGTCACCGGCGACACCGACAGCCGGCTGCCCTTCTGCAGCAGCACCATGTCTTCCAACGCCGGGATGGTGCGCAGCTCGCTCAAGGAAAGGTAGCGCCCCGATTCCACCGCGCGCACGTCGACCGAGATCCAGCGCGGATTTTCCTGGGTGGCCTTGGGGTCGTGGTAGGGAGAGGATGCATCGAATTGCGAGGCATCCGGATACGGACCGCTCGCCACCTCGGCGATGCCGGCCACGCCGGGCACCGCGCAGCTGGAGTGGTAGAACAGGACGCCGTCGCCGGCCGACATGGCGTCGCGCATGAAGTTGCGCGCCTGGTAGTTGCGCACGCCGTACCACGACACGGTGTGCTCCGGCGCGGCCAGCACGTCGTCGAAACTGACTTCGTCCGGCTCAGATTTCATCAACCAATAGCGCATCGCATTCCCTTCAAAACCGCAAAAAAAAGCGGCTGCGTACCGAAGTGCGCAACCGCTCGTGTGTGTAGCCCCGCCTGTGTCGTTATTGCCGGCATCCCGAACCAAAAGGCTCAAGGTGGTCGCAGTCAGCTCAATTTCGGGTTCGTCAGACTAGTGACGCTCGCGCCCACCAAGCATGTCCCACAACCTATGCGAAAGAATGGTTCAAGGAATATATGACAAATCTCGAACACCGCAGGGTAGAGCGCAGTTTACTCCGTTGGCCGAGCATGTCAACCGAATCCGGATTCAATCCCGCATTCAGGACAGATTTTCCTGCGCCGACAGGGCCTGGTCGAGGACGCTGTGCATCGCCTCGAGCTTTTGCTTGACTTCCAGGATCGACATGTCGGACAGCGGGCCCTGGGGCGATTTGACCGACAGGAATTCGGCCGCCACGCTCAGCGCCGCCATCACGGCGATGCGGTCGGTGCCCCTGACCTTGCCCGAGTCGCGCAGCGCGCACATCTTGCCGTCCAGGTAGCTGACCGCTTCGCGCAGGGTGCGCTCTTCGCCTTCGCGGCAAGCCAGGCGGTAGGACTGGCCCATGATGGTGCAATCGAGATGGATCATTGGCTTGCCTCGTTCGGCTGGCCGGCGTCAGGGCCGGCATCGGATGCATCGTCCGCATCGCCTTCCGGCGCGGGCAACCGCGCAAGCAGCGCCTCGACGCGGCCTTGCGCCTCGATCAGCCGCTCCTTGAACGCGAGGTTCTCGGCGCTCAGCAGGTGGTTGGCCTGGCGCAGCAGGTAGTTCTCGGCACGCAGCGACTGGGTCAGCTGGGCGAGCCGGTCGATCTTGTCGGAGAGGTCTTGAAATTCGGAAATCATTCGACACTATAGGACTGAGATGGTTTTTCCGTCAACCGAATCGCGTCCCCCATCGAAGAGGGGAACGGGTCGGGCCGTGGCATGCAGCATCCGTGCGGCGTCCGGGCGCTATCCGGTGTACCCTGCCCGGCCATTGCTTCGGATGCCACCGCCGACAGTGTACAACCCATCTATTGGATTGTGTTTTCGCAAAAAAGTCGGTTCGGTCCCACACATTCCCGCTTGAAATGGGGTGTTATCGTCCCTATAATCACATGGTGTTAGCACTCGTCGGTCTAGAGTGCTAACAAACGGAAGCACCCATTTTCCCAGCCGCCGCCACCGTACGGCGGCTTTGAACAGCTAGTCAAACCACTGAAAAATAAGGAGTTTTGCATGAACCTTCGTCCTCTGCACGATCGCGTAATCGTGAAGCGTCTCGACCAGGAGACCAAGACTGCATCCGGCCTGATCATCCCCGATGCGGCCGCCGAGAAGCCGGACCAGGGCGAGATCCTGGCTGTCGGCAACGGCAAGGTGCAGGAGAATGGCCAGGTTCGTCCGCTGGAAGTGAAGGTCGGTGACCGCGTCCTGTTCGGCAAGTACTCGGGCCAGGCCGTCAAGGTCGATGGCCAGGAACTGCTGGTCATGCGCGAAGAAGACATCATGGCCGTCGTGGCCCTGTAATTCCGCATTCCTCCTGTAATACACATTCACGAATTCATTCGGAGAACAAGAAATGGCAGCTAAAGAAGTAATTTTCGGCGACGCAGCGCGCGCCAAGATGGTTGAAGGCGTCAACATCCTCGCCAACGCAGTCAAGGTCACCCTGGGCCCGAAAGGCCGCAACGTGGTGCTGGAGCGCTCGTTCGGCGCCCCGACCGTCACCAAGGACGGCGTCTCGGTCGCGAAAGAGATCGAACTGAAGGACAAGCTGCAGAACATGGGCGCGCAGATGGTCAAGGAAGTCGCGTCGAAGACCAGCGACAACGCCGGTGACGGCACCACCACCGCGACCGTGCTGGCGCAAGCCATCGTCCGCGAAGGCATGAAGTTCGTTGCCGCCGGCATGAACCCGATGGACCTGAAGCGCGGCATCGACAAGGCCGTCGCCGCCACCGTCGAAGAACTGAAGAAGATCGCCAAGCCGACCACCACCTCGAAAGAGATCGCACAAGTCGGCGCCATCTCGGCCAACTCGGAAACCTCGATCGGCGAGCGCATTGCCGAGGCAATGGAAAAAGTCGGCAAGGAAGGCGTCATCACCGTCGAAGACGGCAAGTCGCTGAACGACGAGCTGGACATCGTGGAAGGCATGCAGTTCGACCGCGGCTACCTGTCGCCGTACTTCATCAACAACCCGGACAAGCAGGTTGCCGTTCACGAGAACCCGTTCATCCTGCTGTGCGACAAGAAGATCTCGAACATCCGTGACCTGCTGCCGGTGCTGGAGCAAGTTGCGAAAGCCGGCCGTCCGCTGGTGATCGTCGCCGAAGACATCGAAGGCGAAGCGCTGGCGACCCTGGTGGTCAACAACATCCGTGGCATCCTGAAGACCGTCGCCGTCAAGGCGCCTGGCTTCGGCGACCGCCGCAAGGCCATGCTGGAAGACATCGCCATCCTGACCGGCGGCCAGGTGATCGCCGAAGAAGTCGGCCTGACCCTGGAAAAGGTCACCCTGCAGGAACTGGGCCAGGCCAAGCGCGTCGAAGTGGGCAAGGAAAACACCATCATCATCGACGGCGCCGGCGCCGCCGAAGCGATCGAAGCGCGCGTCAAGATGGTCCGCGTCCAGATCGAAGAAGCGACCTCGGACTACGACCGCGAAAAGCTGCAGGAGCGCGTGGCCAAGCTGGCCGGCGGCGTTGCCGTGATCCGCGTCGGTGCAGCCACCGAAGTCGAGATGAAAGAGAAGAAGGCACGCGTGGAAGACGCGCTGCACGCTACCCGCGCTGCCGTGGAAGAAGGCATCGTCCCGGGCGGCGGCGTGGCCCTGCTGCGCGCACGTTCGAACATCGACATCAAGGGCGACAACCCTGACCAGGACGCAGGCATCAAGATCGTCCTGCGCGCCATGGAAGAGCCGCTGCGCATGATCGTCCAGAACGCCGGCGACGAGCCGTCGGTCGTGGTCGCCGCAGTCATCGCCGGCACCGGCAACTACGGCTACAACGCCGCCAACGGCACCTACGGCGACATGGTCGAAATGGGCGTGCTGGATCCGGCCAAGGTCACCCGCTCGGCACTGCAGAACGCAGCGTCGATCGCCGGCCTGATGCTGACCACCGACTGCATGGTCTCGGAAGTCGTCGAAGACAAGCCGGCCGGCGGCATGGGCGGCATGGGCGGCATGGGTGGCATGGGCGGCATGGACGGCATGATGTAATCATCCGGCCCACCAGCCAGAAAGCCTGCAGGGTTCGCGCCTTGCAGGCTTTTTTACTTTGGCGGGGTCAGGTCTGACATTCGGACACGAGCTCTGCTGTTATCTTTTTTATCGGAGACAGGTATGGCGACCGTGGACGCTTTTGATCTCGAAAACGCGATGATCCTGGCGGACGATCCGGGCAGCGAGGCATGGGTGAGCCTGGAAACGGGTCAGGTCCATATTCGCTCGGACCTGGTCGGCGAGCTGGAGCCGCTTCCCGAAGATATCGGTGAAGAAGGCCATTACATCCCGGTGCCGGGCCAGCGCACGCTGGAGCTGGGCCGGACCCTGGTCATCGATTTTGTCCAGCGCCACATGCCCTCGGACGAAGACGAGGTCCGGCAACTATTCAGGCGCACGGGCGCCTATGGGCGCTTTTCCGCATTGGTGGACAAGCGCGGCCTGCGCGACCGGTGGCATGCATTCCGCGAGCAGCGCACGCTGGACGCGATGCGCGCATGGTGCGAGGACAATGGCTTGACCCTCGCCCCCTGAGCACATCGCTTAGCGCGCCGCGGCCGCCCGCGCTCTTGCCGGCGCCACCACGTCCGGGGCGGGACGGTGCAGGAAGAATGCGGCCAGCGCGAGCGCGCATTCAAGCAGCACGGCTGGCCAGCCCAAGGGCACCGGCATGCCTTGCGCGACCAGATCCGCAGCAAAGGCGGGCACGCCGAGCGCGGCCGCGGTCAGCATGGCGAGCGTGAGCGCGAGCGCACCGATCGACAGGCGCAGCAGCAGGACGAGTGAGCGGAGAGTGTGGTCCATGATGGCTTCCTTGCGAAGTGGGTTGAGGAGCTTCCACTGTATCGCTGCAAGAATGCCTATAAAATAGGCGCTCATGAAACCATCGTATGCAAAATTGCAATCGAAGCTCGGCCTTCAGGACCTGGAAACCATCCTGGCCCTGCACCGCGGCCGCACCCTGGCCGGCGCCGCCGAGCGGCTGAAGGTCGATGCGTCCACCGTGTTCCGCGCCATCAAGCGCATCGAGGCGGATGTCGGCGAGCTGCTGTTCGACCGCGGCCGGCAAGGCTATACGGCGACGGAACTCGGGCGCGTGCTGGCAAGCCATGCGGAGCGGATCGAGACCCAGCTCGAGGAGGCGCGTGAAGCGGCCTTCCACCAGGCCACGGCGCCCTCCGGCGTGCTGCGCATCACCCTGACCGACACGCTCCTGCATACCGTGCTGCTGCCGGTGCTGGCGCGCTTTGCCGAGCGCTACCCGGACATCCGGCTCGAACTGGCCAGCACCAACGTGCTCGTCAACCTGAGCCAGCGTGAGGCCGACATCGCCATCCGCGCCACCAATGCGCCGCCCGAGCACCTGGTCGGCATCCGGCTGGGCACGCTGCGGTCGGCCGTGTATGGCGGCGCCGGCTACCTCGCGGGGCAGCCGCAAGGCAGGCACTACAGCGAGATGGACTGGATCGCGCTGGACGACAGCCTGCCCGACCATCCGTCCCAGCACTGGCGCCGCGCGCGCCATCCCCAGGCCCTGCCGCGCCACAAGGTCGGCAACCTGCTGGCGGTTGCCGGCGCCGTCGTCAACGGCTTGGGCGTCGGCGTCGTTCCGCTGGCGGTGATGCGCGATCATCCGCAGGTCACCATGCTGGACGGGCCGCTGCCGGAGCTGGATATCGGCCTGTGGCTGCTGGCCCATCCCGACACCCGCTACCTGGCACGGATGAAGGCCATGTTCGATTTCCTGCGCACGGCCATCGCCTTGCCTGCATCCTGAAGCGGGCACGCGCAGCGACTTCCCGTCGGCGCGGCCGACGCTTCCTTATCGCAGGATGTCGGTTGCCAGATGCCGCTCCGGCAATCCGTCGACCAGGAACACGACGCTCGCCGCGTTCCTCGTACGCAGCGGCAGGATCTCCTGGTAGGCAGGCGAGCCATACCATCGGCGGGCATGTTCGATATCGGGAAACTCGATCACCACCACGTCCACAGGCAGGCTGCCTTCCAGGACCTCGGGCCCTTGGCCATGCAGCAGGAAGCGGCCGCGATACGGCTTCATCGTGGCGTCGATCCGTTCGAGGTAAGCGACGATATCCGGTCCAAACACCACGTCCTTCAGCAGACCGACGGCATATGCACTCATGTTCTTCTCCTGTAAGGGTTGGGTGGATTGCACTATCCGCCCCGCCGTGGCGCCTGGCGATTACCTGCGAGGTAATACGCTCCGCAGTTCCTGTGATTCTTCCTTGTTGCCCTGTGCCCTTGGACCGTTGCTGCTGGAACATGCGGGGTGTAGACTTGCCGTTCACACTACGAGGCACCCCATGTCGATCCGCACCGCATTCCGTCCTTCCCTGCCCCTGCTGGCCGCCGCCCTCGCCCTTGCGCTGGCCGGCGCCGGCTGCAAGCGTGCCGAGCGCGAGGAGCCCAAGCCCGCGCCGGCGGCTGCCGTCAAGGAAGCGCCGGCGCGCACCCGGGAACAGGCCATGGAAGCCCTGCTCGCCGTGCCGGAACTGAAGACCTGGTCCGTGCAGATCGAAAAGCGTTCGAAGGGCAAGGCGCACGGGGCGGTGATCGAGGACGACCCGGCCCCGCGCGAGATCAACGGCAAGAAGTACTACCAGCTCAGCTTCGTGGAGAACCGCGCGAACGACGTGCGCCGCCGCGAGAGCTTCCTGGTGTCCCAGCAGGGCGACGAGATCCTGGTGGAGGATCCCGAGACCGATAGCGTCCTGAGCCTGCAGGAATGGCGCCGCAACATCGAGCGCGTCCAGCTCAAGAGCGCGGACTGATCGCCCGCGCCGGCAGGCGCCAGACGCTCGAGCAGCGCATCGAAGCGCGCCGCGCGGGCCGGACCGGGACGGGCGACCAGGGCCAGGCCATGGCGCGCGTCCACATGGCGTCGTAGTAGGCTTGCAAATCCGCCGAACGGGTATCGTTTTGCATTCACGTATTCTCGCTCAAACACGGGAAGCTGGCCGGATCAGCTGTCCAGGTGCGAGATCAGGAGCCTGCGTGCCTCGCCGTCCTGGGCTTCGCCATGCTGGCCATCCACCGAAATGCCGACCGCGAGGATGTCGATCAGCAGCAGCTGCAGGATGCGCGAGATCATCGACAGGAAGCTGGTGCTGTCCTCGGCATGGTCCACCGCCAGGCACACGCTCGCCTTGCGCGCCAGCGGCGACTGGCTGTTGCTGATGGCGATCACGTCGGCGCCGGCGGCGCGGGCGGTGTCCACCGCCGCCAGCAGCTCGGCGATGCTGCCCGAATTCGACACGGCGATGACGACGTCGCCCGGCTGCAGCAGCTCGGCCGCCAGGCGGAACAGGTGCGAATCGCCGTACAGCGAGGTCGGAATGCGGAAGCGGAAGAACTTGTGCTGGCCGTCCAGCGCCACCGCGCGCGAATTGCCCATCGCGAAGAACTCGACGCGGCGCGCACGGCTCACCAGTTCGATGGCGCGGTCGAGCGCGCGCACGTCCAGCTGGTCGCGAAAACGCAGGATCGCCGACACCGTGTTGTCGATCACCTTGGCCGACAGGTCGTGGGTGCTGTCGCTGATGCGCACCTGGCTGTGGCGCACGGGAATGGCGCCGGTCAGGCTGCTGGCGAACTTGAGCTTGAAGTCGGCCAGGCCCTGAAAGCCCAGCGAGCGGCAAAAGCGGATCACGGTCGGCTGGCTCACGTCGGCCAGGCGCGCGATCTCGGCGATCGGCTCGTTCAGCACCAGGCGCGGCTGCTCCAGCACCAGGCTGGCGACGCGCTGCTCGGCCGGGCTCAGCTTGTGGCGCAAGCCCTGGACGCGCTCCATCAGGGTGTTGGCGCCGCTGCGCCCACGCAGGTGCTCGGCCAGGATGGACGCCACGCCGCGCAAGGCCGGATGGGGCGTGGTGATGACGTAGGTCGGGATCTCGGCCAGGTAGGTCGAGAAGCGCCCCTTGGCTTCGAAGCGCGCCCGGAACGGGGAGCCGGCGAACCATTCGCCCATGCGCGGCACGATGCCGCCGCCGATGAAGATGCCGCCAAAGGCGCCCAGCGTCACCGCCAGGTTGGCCGCGGCCGCGCCCAGCATGCCGCAGAAGCACTCCAGCACCTCCAGGCACAGCGGGTCCTGTTCGTCCAGCGCGCAGGCAATGATCTCGGCCGCCCTGCGCGCCGGGGCCGCGACGCCCTTGCGCGCGGCCAGCGCGCGGTGGATGATTTCCATGCCCGGTCCGGAGATCAGGCGCTCGTTCGAGACGTGCTGCCACTCCTTCCAGGCGGTCTGCAGGATGGCGAACTCGCGCTCGTCGCCCGGGGCGAAGTTGACGTGGCCGCCCTCGCTGCCGAGGGTGACGAAGCCGTCGGCGGTCGGGATCACACCCGACACGCCCAGGCCGGTGCCCGGCCCCAGCACGCCGATCACGGCATTCGGCGCCGGCGCGCCCTGCCCCACCTGCATCAGGTCGCCGTGGGCCAGGCCGGGAATGGCCATCGCCAGCGCGGTGAAGTCGTTCACGATCAGGAGCGTCGTCAAGCCCAGCTCCCGCCGCACCGCGTCGGTCGAGAACTCCCAGTCGCGGTTGGTCATGCGGACGAAATCGCCGCTGATCGGGTTGGCCACGGCGAGGGCCGCATGATGCAAACGCAGGTCGGCCTGGTCCTTCAGGTAGAAGCGCAGCAGCGGGACGATGCCGTCGAAGTCCTCGCACAGCAGCACCCGCACGGCGGAGAACACGCCGGGCGCGGTCTGCAGCGCGAAGCGCGCGTGGGTCGCGCCGATGTCGGCCAGGAGGCGCGGCCCATCGGCGAAGGCCGTCGGAGCCGGCTTTTCAGAGAAGCTCGCCGCTTCCTGCCGGCCGCCCATTATTTGCCCGCGCTTGCTGCGATGCTGCCGAACCAGGCGCCGTAAGGCGGCAGCGTCACCACGCCATCGGCGGCCTGGCCGGGCAAGCCGTGCGCGTCGAGCTTCGCAGCGCCTGCAGTGGCCGGCCAGTCGAAGCGCACTTCGCGGTTCGACAGGTTGAAGGCGGCCAGCACGCTGTCCATGCCTTCCCCATCATCCACCCAGCGGCGCAGGGCCAGCACCGGCTCCGGCGCATCGAAGAAGGCGATCTCGCCGCGGGTCAGCTGCGGCATCGTCTTGCGCCAGGCGATGAAGCGGCGCTGGAAATTCAGCATCGAGTCGGGGTCCTTGTCCTGCTGCTCGACGCTGGCGGCCAGGTGCGGCTCGGCCACCGGCAGCCAGGGCTTGCCGGCGGTGAAGCCGGCGTTCGGCGCCTCGGCCGTCCAGGGCATCGGCGTGCGGCAGCCGTCGCGGCCCTTGAATTCGGGCCAGAAGGTGATGCCGTACGGGTCCTGCAGCAGTTCGAAGGGCACGTCCGCTTCAGGCAGGGCCAGTTCGTCGCCCTGGTACAGGCAGGGCGTGCCCTTGAGCGAGAGCTGCATCGCCAGCACCAGCTTGGCCAGCGCAGGACCTGCGCTCTGGCCCGGCGCACCGCCCCAGCGGGTGACGACGCGGATGGCGTCGTGGTTGCCGACCGACCAGGAAGCCCAGCCGTCCTTGACGCGCTCCTTGAAGTCCTCGACCTGCTTGCGGACGTGGGCAGCCGTGAATTCCGGCGTGAGCAGGTTGAAGCTGTAGGCCATGTGCAGCTTGTCGCCGCCCTCGGTGTACTCGGCCATCTGGGCCAGCGCGTCGTCCGAGCTGACTTCGCCGATCGAGACCGCGCCGAACTCGTTCAGCTGGGCGCGCACGCGCTGCAGGAAGGCGATGTTCTCCGGCTGGGTCTTGTCGTAGATGTGGGCCTGCATGCCGTAGGGGTTCACGTCGGTGACGGTCGAGGTGTCGCGCACCAGGGCCGGCGGGTTGCTGCGCAGCTGGCGGTCGTGGAAGTGGAACACGCAGGCGTCCATGCGCACGCCGTCCACGCCGCGTTCCAGCCAGAAGCGCTGCGCATCCAGGTGGGCCTGCTGCACGGCCGGGTTGTGGAAGTTCAGCTGCGGCTGGCTGACCAGGAAGTTGTGCATGTAGTACTGCTTGCGGCGGGTATCCCACTGCCAGGCCGAGCCGCCGAACACCGACAGCCAGTTGTTCGGCGGGCAGCCGTCCGGGAGCGGGTCGGCCCACACGTACCAGTCCGACTTCGGGTTGTCGCGGCTCTGGCGGCTCTCGACGAACCAGGGGTGGGTGTCGGCGGTGTGCGACATCACCTGGTCGATCATGATCTTCAGGCCCAGGCTGTGTGCCTTGGCGATCAGCTTGTCGAAGTCGGCCAGGGTGCCGAACATCGGGTCGACGTCGCAGTAGTCCGCGATGTCGTAGCCGAAGTCCTTCATCGGCGAGGTGAAGAAGGGCGACAGCCAGACGATGTCCACGCCCAGGCTCGCGATGTAGTCGAGCTTGTCGGTAATGCCGGCCAGGTCGCCGATGCCGTCGCCGTTGGTGTCGAGGTAGCTGCGCGGATAGACCTGGTAGATGATGGCTTCTTTCCACCAGTTCGGGTTGGCGTTGGTCGAGATCTGGGTCATGGCTGGCTCGTCAGGAGTGATCGGGATTCTAGGCAATATACAGGATGAGCTGGAACTTTACAATTGGCCAACAGAGCCCCGAAAAGGAGCATATTCCTTTCAATTCAATTACTTAACAAAAATCCTCATTTCAATGAGGCGGCAACGAAGTAGCTAAACTACGCGTCATTTGTATCAGTTATGTTTCACATTCACATTTTTATTGCAAAGTAACTCAGCCTCGGCATAGGATCGCGTCTGTTTCGATTTTTCGAGGACGCCATGAGTGAAGTAAAGAGCAGCGGACGCATGCCGCGGCAGATCCCCTACATCATCGCCAACGAAGGCTGCGAGCGCTTCAGCTTCTACGGGATGCGCAACATCCTGACGCCCTTCCTGATTTCGACGCTGCTGCTGTTCGTCGCCGAAGAACATCGGACCAGCGAAGCCAAGCACGTATTCCACACCTTCATGATGGGCGTGTACTTCTTCCCGCTGCTGGGCGGCTGGCTGGCCGACCGCTTCTACGGCAAGTACAACACCATCTTCTGGTTCAGCCTGATCTACTGCGCCGGCCACGCCTGCCTGGCCATTTTTGAAAACAGCGTCAACGGCTTCTACTTCGGCCTGTTCCTGATCGCCTTCGGTTCGGGCGGCATCAAGCCGCTGGTCGCGTCCTTCGTGGGCGACCAGTTCGACAAGACCAACAAGGACAAGGCGAAGGTGGTGTTCGACGCCTTCTACTGGATCATCAACTTCGGCTCCTTCTTCGCCTCGCTCCTGATGCCGATCCTGCTGAAGGATTACGGTCCGTCGATCGCCTTCGGCGTGCCGGGCATCCTGATGTTCATCGCCACCATGATCCTGTGGAGCGGCAAGAAGAAGTACGTGCACGTGCCGCCGACCCCGAGCGACCCGCACTCCTTCCTGCGCGTGGTGCGCACCGCCGTGCTGGCAACGACACCCGGCGCCGGCCGTCCCGGCCTGTTCGTGGCCGCCGCAGGCGTGCTGGGCGCGCTGGCGTCGCTGGCGATGATCCCGAGCTGGGGCTTCGTCATCGCGGCCTGTACCGCCCTGGTGCTGCTGCTGGCCTGCGTCGGCATCGGCGCCTCGATGCAGCTGGAACGCGCGCGCGGCATCCACCCCGACGAGGCCGTGGACGGCGTGCGCGCCGTGCTGCGCATCCTGATCGTGTTCGGCCTGGTGACGCCGTTCTGGTCGCTGTTCGACCAGAAGGCCTCGACCTGGATCGTGCAGGCCAATGCCATGTCCACCGAAGTGAGCCTGCTGGGCTGGACCTTCAACGTGATCCCGGCCCAGATGCAGGCCTTGAATCCGCTGTTGGTGATGCTGCTCATCCCCTTCAACAACCTGGTGCTGTTCCCGCTGCTGAGCAAGATGGGCCTGCTGCCGACCGCGCTGCGCCGCATGACCGCCGGCATCGTCTTCTCGGCGCTGGCCTGGATCGTGGTCGGCAACCTGCAGGTGCAGCTCGATGCGGGCGACGCGGTGTCGATCGCATGGCAGATCCTGCCCTATGCGCTCCTGACCCTGGGCGAGGTGCTGGTCTCGGCGACCGGCCTCGAATTCGCCTATAGCCAGGCGCCGATATCGATGAAGGGCGTGATCATGGCCCTGTGGTACCTGGCTGTCACCGTCGGCAACCTGTGGGTCCTGATCGTGAACGCCGGCGTGAAGAACGACGCCGTGATCGCGTACATCGAAAACTCCGGGGTCGGCGTGATCGCCTTCCAGATGTACTTCTTCGCCGGCTTCGCGCTGCTGGCGGCGCTGGCCTTCGGCCTGTACGCCAAGCGCTACAAGATGGTCGACCACTATCGCGCCTGACGCGATGCCCGCGGGCGGGCGCGGTTTCCCCGCGTCCGCCCCTGTTCCACCTTACTCCTCGCCACGATGACACGACTTCATTACGCCGCATTCGCCGCGGCCGCCCTCGCCTCGTCCGCGCACGCCGCGGTTCCCCTCGCCACCTGCGACGATCCAGGCTTCCAGCAGGTGCTGCACGCTTCCAGCGCCAGTGTTGACGCCAGTGCCGTCTGGCTCGACCGCCGCCTGTTGAGCTGGCCCGGCGCCGAGGCCGGCGCCAGCTTCCGCCTCTACCATTCAAACAAGGCCGCGATCGTCGCCAAGCCCGGCGCCAGGGTCGAGGGCGCCGACGGCGCGCTGGCGCTCGATGCCTCCACTGCCAAGCTGCCGGAGCGCTTCAAGTGGGTCGGCGCCGGCCCGGTGCTGTCGGTGCGCGCGCAAGACCTGGCGCGCCTGAAGGACCTGCACCGCGGCCAACTGGTGCTGGTGCAGGAAGCCGCGGACGGCAAGGTGGTCGCGGCAACCCGCATCCAGGTCGCCGGCGCGCTGGACGACCTGTATGCGCCCGCGGGCGAGCTGGCCGACCTGGGCGCCACGCCGAAGAAGGGGCGCACGGCGTTCCGCCTGTGGGCGCCGACCGCAAGCAAGGTTGCCGTCTGCACCTACGACAGCGCCAGCGGCAAGGCCAGCAGCGTGCACGAGATGGCCTTCGACGCGAAGACCGGGGCCTGGAATTTCCAGGTGCCGCGCGACCTGTCCGGCCACTATTACCGCTACGCGGTGGACGTGGCGGTCGACGGCATGGGCCTGGTGCGCAACCTGGTCACCGACCCCTATTCCGTCAGCCTGAATACCGACTCGAAGCGCAGCTACGTCGCCGACCTGGGCGCCGCGAACCTCAAGCCGAAAGGCTGGGACGCCACCCGCGCGCCGAACACGGTCAAGGCCCAGACCGACATGGTCATCTACGAACTGCACGTGCGCGACTTCTCGATCAACGACCCGAGCGTGCCGGCGGACAAGCGCGGCAAGTACACCGCTTTCGGCGAAGCGAACTCGAACGGCATGCGCCACCTGAAGGCGCTCGCGAAGGCCGGCCTGACCGACATCCACCTGCTGCCGGTCTATGACCTGGGCACCGTGCCGGAGAAGGACTGCGCCGTGCCGCAGCCGAGCGGCGCACCGGACGGCGAGAGCCAGCAGGCCCTGATCCGCAAGACCGCCGACACCGACTGCTTCAACTGGGGCTACGACCCCTATCACTACAATGCGCTGGAAGGCAGCTATTCCAGCGACCCGTCGGACGGCGCGCGCCGCATCCTCGAGTTCCGCCAAATGGTGATGGACCTGCATAAGGCCGGCCTGCGCGTCGGCCTTGACGTGGTCTACAACCACACCTTCATCGCCGGACAGAACGAGAAGTCGGTGCTGGACCGCGTGGTGCCCGGCTACTACCACCGCCTGAACGCGAAGGGCGCCATCGAACGTTCCACCTGCTGCGACAACACGGCCACCGAAAACATGATGATGGCCAAGCTGATGATCGACTCCAGCGAGCTGTGGGCCCGCCACTACAAGATCGATTCCTTCCGCTTCGACCTGATGGGCCACCAGCCGCGCGCGGCGATGGAACGCCTGCAGCAGCGCGTGAACAAGGCCGCCGGCCGCCACGTCCAGCTGATCGGCGAAGGCTGGAACTTCGGCGAGGTGGCGGACGGCGCCCGCTTCGTGCAGGCTTCGCAGCTGTCGCTGAACGGCTCGGGCATCGGCACCTTCAGCGACCGCGCGCGCGACGCCGTGCGCGGCGGCTCGGCCGGCGACTCGGGCGAGGCGATGGTCCGGCGCCAGGGCTATATCAACGGCCTGGCGTATGACGCCAATGCGCTGGGTGGCGAGCACAAACAGGTCGACCTGCTGCGCGCGGCCGACATGATCCGTGTCGGCCTGGCCGGCTCGGTGCGCCCGTTTGCCTTCCAGACCTTCGACGGCCAGCTGCGCAAGCTGGAAGACATCGCCTACGGCAACCAGCCGGCCGGCTACGCCAGCCAGCCGGCTGAAGTGGTGAACTACGTCGAGAACCACGACAACCAGACGCTGTTCGACATCAACGTGCTCAAGCTGCCGGTGGACACCCCGGCCGCCGAACGCGCCCGGGTGCAGGTGCTGGGCATGGCGATCAACGCCTTCAGCCAGGGCGTGGCCTACTACCACGCCGGCATCGACACCCTGCGCTCGAAGTCGCTCGACAAGAACAGCTTCAATTCGGGCGACTGGTTCAACCGCATCGACTGGACTTACCAGGACAACTACTTCGGCACCGGCCTGCCGCAAAGCGACGACAACGGCAAGGATTGGCCGCTGCTCAAGCCATTCCTGGCCAAGGCCGCCGCGATCAAGCCGGCTCCCGCCGACATCGCCTTTGCCCGCGACGCCTTCCGCGACCTGCTGGCGATCCGCGCCAGCTCGACCCTGTTCCGGATGCGCACGACCGCCGACATCGAGCAGCGCCTGCGCTTCTTCAACACCGGGCCGCAGCAACAGGCGACCGTGCTGGCGGCCTGGATCGACGGCAAGGGCTATCCGGGCGCGAAGTTCGCGGGCCTGAGCTACCTGGTGAACGTGGACAAGGTGGCGCACACGGTCAGCGACGAGGCCCTGCGCGGCAAGCGCCTGCAGCTGCATCCGGTGCACACCGCGGCGGACGCCGCCGATGAGCGCGCCGCACAGGCGCGCTTCGACAGCGCGAGCGGCAGCTTCACGGTGCCGCCACGCACGGCGGTGGTGTTCGTCGCCCCGTAAATCGGTGGCTAGACGGCGAGACGGGCGATCTCCACCGAGCCCTTCTCGTCGAAGATCGGGCATTCCTCGGCCAGCCGGACCGCTTCGTTGAAGTCGGCCGCGGCGATGACCGAATAGCCCGACAGGGAGGCGCTGTTGAGTTTCGGGCCGCGCAGGCGGCTCGGCACCTCCACGCTGCTGTGCGACAGCCCGCCGCGCTCCACCAGCGCGGCGCCGAGCGAGTCGAACCAGGCGGCCCAGCGCTGCGGGTCGTGCTGCGGGCCTTCCGCTTCGTCGACGGTCGATCCGCGGTAAACGATCAGGTATCGTTCCATGCCGGCTCCTCTACGTTGATGGTCGGTCAAACATAGCAGAAGCATGCGGTGGGCGACGCACATCTCGGCGGTAGCGGAAAGTTTTGGTGACTTTCCCTCGGGCCAGCTTCGCTATACTGCCCAGCCATGAGCAGCTTCCCGCTTTCCCCCCGCTTCCCGGCCGCGACCGATCGCCGCCTGGCCGGCATCCTGGCCACCGTGCTGGTCCACGCGGCCCTGGTTCTTGGCTGGCAGCTTGCGCGCACCTTGCCGCCGGCGCAGGAGGAAACGGAAAGCCCGACGATGCAATGGGTCGAGTTGCCGCTCCCGGTGGCGCAGCCGAAACCGGCTCCGCCGCCGCCCGCGGCATCCCGTCCGCCAGGCCCGGCGGACGCCCGCCCCGGCCGCCCCGCCCGTTCCGCGCCTGGCGCGGCGGCGCCGTCCGCACGGGGTGAGACGGCAACGCCCGTGCCCGAGGAAACCGGAGCGCCTCCCGCGCCTGCCGCCGACCAGCCCGCCAGGCCGAACGCCGCCAGCATCCTGGAAGAGGCGCGGCGCAGCGTCGGCGGCATCGACCGCGCGCTGCGCAAGGAAAACAAGCCGCTCATCGTCGCGCCGCCGGACAGCCCGGAGCTGCGCATGCGCCGGGGCATGGAACAGGCCCGGGCGCTGGCGCCGCCGCGCCTGTGGGAAGCGCCGAAGGTGGAGGAACTGGTGAACAACACCGGCGACGGCGCGCGCCGCACCCGCGTGATCACCGGCCGCCGCACCTATTGCGTCACCGAGCGCTCGCCGGCGACCAACGTCGAGATGATCGAGATGCACGGCAAGATCAGGCTGACCAACTGCCCGACGCCCGAAGAACCCGCCAAGCGGCAGGAATGGCGCACGGCGCGCGACTGAGGCGCTCGCGCATGTAGCGGAACTGCTGACCGGCAGGGCTGTCATATCACTCATCGCGCTGCGCGCTGCCCCGATTGCAGAGCCATGAAGAACAAGCCTGCCGTGACGATCGCGGAAGAAGCCGGCCTGCACCGACCGTTTTCCCTGGTCCGTGCGGGCGTCTATTTCGTGGCGATCCTGCTGTTCTGCCTGAACCACTGGATCAACCGCGACTTCGGCAGGCCCGATATCGACCAGATCGCCTACCACCTGCAGTTCGGTGCGCAAGGACTGGAAGCGTCCGACCCGGCCATCGCCGTCCGTTTCCTGCGCTGGTGCGTGCTGATGCCGCTGCTCCTGCTCGCGGCGGTGCTGCTGACCGAACGCTGGGCCATCGTCGCCTGCCGCTACCGCCGCGTCCTGCGCGCCTGCCCGGTGCTCCCGAAACTCGCGCTGCTGTCGGTCGTGCTGCTCTGGCTGGTCCAGCTGTCCGTGGTCGACTACCTCGCCTCGCGCATGGGCCCGGACTACTTCTCCAGGCATTACGTCCCGCCCGCCACGGTCGCCGTGCACGGCGGCAGGCCGAAGAACCTGGTCCTGATCTACGTCGAGAGCCTGGAAGCGGCCTACGCCGACCGGCGGCTCTTCGGCAGCAACCTGATCGCGCCCCTGACCGATCTCGAGGCGGACGGCTTCCCCTCCTTCGTGCAGGCGCCCGGCACCGGCTGGACCATCGCGGCCATGGTGGCCACCCAGTGCGGCGTGCCGCTCAAGCGGGTCACCATCTTCGACGAGAACACGCAAGGGGAACAGGTCCGCTCCTTCCTGCCGAACGCCACCTGCCTCGGCGACATCCTGGCCCGGCATGGCTACCGTAACGTGTTCATGGGCGGGGCCTCGCCCAGCTTTGCCGGCAAGGGGCGCTTCCTGCGTGTCCACAGCTACCACGAGGTCCTGGGCAAGGAAGACTGGCAAGCCGAGGGGGTGCCGCAAGAGCTGATGAACGGATGGGGCCTGTTCGACCACGCCCTGTTCAGCCGCGCACGTGCCAAGCTCGACCAGCTGCATGCATCCGGCCAGCGCTTCAACCTGACACTGCTGACGGTGGATACCCATGAGCCGGCCGGCCACCTGTCGCGCCACTGCGCGCGCCGCGGCCATGCCGGTTTCGAGGGCGTGATCCGCTGCAGCGCCGCCGAGCTGGCCGATTTCGTGCGCTACGTGCGCGAGCGCGGCTACCTTGCCGATACCAACATCGTCATCCTGGGAGACCATACGGCGCGGCGCAATCCCCTGTCCGAGGCGCTCGAACGCTTGCCGGAACGCGCGCTGTACAACGCCTTCATCGGCGCGGCCGTGCCCGCCCGGAACCGGGAGCATCTGCTGCATTTCGACCTGCTGCCGACGATCCTCGAGTTCAGCGGCTTCACGGTGAGCGGCGGCAGGCTCGGCCTCGGCTACAGCGGCTTCAACAGCCACGACGCGCGGCCGCATCCGCGGCGGCTGGCGGACATGCGCGCCTCGCTCCTCAACCGTTCCGAGGCTTACCTCGCGCTATGGCGCGACACCACGGCGCCGCCCCGGCGCGCGCGGTGAGGCCGCAAGCGCCCAGCCTGCTACAGGCCGAGCTGCGCCAGGATCGCGTCCTTGACCTCTTGTAGCGCGGGCTGCGACACCTTGCGCGGATGCGCCTGCGCGATCGGGAATACCGACTGGATCGTGGCCGGACGCGGCGACAGCACCACCACGCGGTCGGCCAGGTAGATCGCCTCTTCCACGTCGTGCGTGATCAGGATGACCGTGTGGTTCTCCTCGCGCAGCACGCGCAGCAGTTCGTTGCGCATCTTCAGGGCGGTGAGCGCGTCGAGCGCCGAGAAGGGCTCGTCCATCAGCAGGATGTCGGGCTTCACCGCCAGCGCGCGCGCGATCTCGACGCGCTTCAACATGCCGCCCGAGAGCTCGTGCGGAAAGGATTTCTCGAAGCCCTTCAGGCCCACCATCTCGGCGTAGTGGTCGGCCGTCGCGACCTTGGCGGCATCGTCCCGGCCGGACAGGCCGAACATCAGGTTCTCGCGCACCGTCAGCCAGGGAAAGACCGAACCGTGCTGCGAGATGACGATCGCGTTCGGTGACGGCCTGCTCACCGGCACGCCGTCGATCGCGACCGCCCCGCCGTCGGGACGTTCGAAGCCGGACAGCAGCTTCATGAGGGTCGACTTGCCGCAGCCCGAGGGACCGACGATGGCGATGAACTCGCCCGCTGCGACGTCGAGGTCGATGCCGCCCACCACCCGCAGCGCCTTGAAGTCCTTGCGCAGGGAGCGGATCGCGATCTTCGCGTCGGCCCTGGCTGCCACCTTAGCGTGCATAGCGCCACCTTACCTGTTTCAGGCCTTCCAGGCGGCGCATCATGGCGTCCAGGCCCAGGCCGATGAGACCGATGATGATCATGGCGGCCACCACCAGGTCGTAGCGGTTGCCGGCATTGCGCGCGTCCATGATCAGGAAACCCAGGCCCGAGCTGCGCACGATCATCTCGGCGGCCACCACCACCAGCCAGGCCACGCCGAGGGCGATGCGCATGCCGGTCAGGACCTCGGGCAGCACGGCCGGCACGATCACCTGGCGGAACAGCTTGGCGCGCGGGACGCCGAAATTCTCGGCCGCGCGCAGGTAGCGGGCGTCGATGGCATGCACGCCCGCCGAGGTCTGCACGATCAGCGGGAACACCGCGGCCAGGAAGATCAGGAAGACCGGCGCGACGTCGCCCACGCCGAACCACAGGATGGCGATCGGAATCCAGGCGATCGGCGAGATCGGGCGCATGATCTGGAAGATCGGGTTGAGGGTGCGGTAGGCGCCGTCCACGCGCCCCATCCACAGGCCGAGCGGCAGCGCCACCACCAGCGCCAGCAGGAAGCCGGTGGCTACCCGCAGCAGCGAAGCGGCGATGTGCTGCCACAGCGTGCCGTCCCGGGCCAGCTCGAGCGCGCCGGCGGCCACCTGCTGCGGCGAGGGGAAGATCAGGCTGCCGCTGTACGCGATCGCGGCCCACCAGAGCAGCACGATGGCGGCAAGCACCAGCAGCGGGGGCCAAATCCTGTTCAGTCTATCCATGCTTCATGTCCTGCTGTCGATGAGGGAATGCAGGCGCCATGTCAGGCGCGCGATGCCCGCCGGCGGCATCTCTTCCACCGCCACCGTCATGGTGCCGCTGGCATGGGCGGTGCAGTCGAAAGGGTGCTCGCCGGCCTGGCCGAAGGGAAGCCGGAAATCCTGCCCCGGCATGATCAGGACCGGCCCGAAGATCTGCGGCACCGTGTCGCTGTTGCGCAGCAGGAGCACGTCGCGCACGCCCAGGGTCAGGGTGATTCGCTCCGGCAGGATGCTGGTCTTGTCGCCCTTCATGCGGCGCTCCCAGGTGCCCTTCGGGATCTCGAACAACTGCTCGCGCGAGGACGCCTGCAGGGGCGCGAACGCGGCCCAGGCAATCGACGCCGCCAGCAGCGCCGCGGCCAGGACGATACCGATGCGCCGCTTCATCTACTCGGCCGCCAGCACGTTCACGTCGTGCACCACGTCGTCGGCCGGGCGGCCGAAGGGCATCATCGCGCGCAGCATGCCCTTCTTGTCGACGAAATACAGGTAGGACGAGTGTCCCATCTGGTAGCCGGACTGGCCGGCCGGCTCTGGGAAGCGGGTGGCGCTGATCCCGTAGTCCTTGCGGATCGCCGCCATCTGTTCGGGCGTGCCGGTCAGGCCGATGAAACTCTTGTCGAACTGCGCCAGGTAATGTTTGAGGCGCGCCGGCGTGTCGCGTTCCGGGTCGACCGACACGAACACCACCTGCAGCCGGTCGGCCTTGGCGCCGAGCTTCTGGCGCGCCTGCGCCAGCATGGCCAGCGAGGCCGGGCACACGGCCGGGCAATGGGTGAAGCCGAACTCCAGCACCACCACCTTGCCGCGCAAGGACGACATGCGGAAGTCCTTGCCGTCGGCGGCCTGTTGCGCGATCTCGGGCGCCGGGCGCGCCGGCGAGAAGCTGCCGGATTTCAGCGCCGGCGCCGCCTGCGCGGCGGCGCTTGCGAACAGCAGCGCTGCCAGGACGCGGCGCATCACAGCGCCACCTTCACGGGGCGGATGTTCTTCACGAAGCTTTCGTCCACATATTGTTCGTAGCGTACCGGGCGCTTGAGGGTGCCGGCCTGCACCGACAGTTGCATCAGCTCGTCGAATTCGGCGCGCAGCATGCGCAGGTCGCCATAGGTCACGCGGTCGGAGGGATTGTTCATGACGAAGCGGATGATGTTCGGGTCCTGGTTGAAGAACTTGCGGTTCGCCGCGATCACGGCCGCCTTGTCGCGGTTGCCGGGGCCGGCGTCGAGCCAGTTGCCGGCCGCCTGCACGTAGTTGACCAGGTCCTGCACCAGCGGCCGGTTGCTGTCGATGAGTTCCTGGCGCACGGTCAGCACGCAGCAGATGTAGTTGCGCCACTCGTCGCGCGTCATCGAGAGCGGGCGCGCATAGCCGGCGCGCTGGGCCGCGGCGCCGAAGGGCTCGCCGGTGCAATAGCCGTCCACGGCCCTGGCATAGAGCGCGGCCGGCATGTCCGGCGGCGCCATTTCGATGATCTCGATGTCCCTGGGCGACATGCCTTCGCGCGCCAGCATCTTGCGCAGGAACAGGTAGTCCACCGCGAAGCGGCTCGGGATGGCGATGCTCCTGCCGCGCAGGTCGGAAAACCTGCGGAAGGGCGAATCGGTGCGCACCATGATGACCGCGCCCGAGCGGTGCCCGAGCGAGACGACCTTCAGCGGGATGCGCCAGTCGGTCAGGTCCATCACCAGCGGCGCCAGCATGTAGGCGGCCTGGATGCGGCCGGTCATCAGGGATTCCTTGATCTCCGGCCAGCCCGAGAACTTGTTGTACTCGAAGGCGGTGAAGGGCGCATCCGGCTTGCCGTCGTTGACGGCGCGCGCCTTGCAGGCGATCGGCAGCGTCAGGTTGCAGGTGACGGGCAAGCCGCCCACGCGCAGCGGCGCGGCCGCCGCGTGTGCGCTCGTACCCATGCCGGCCAGCGGCAGGGCCAATGCGCCGCCGAGCAGCTGGCGCCGGCGCGGGGAATGCTCGTACATGGAAACGCTTCCAGAATCAAGGGGTCTGCCAGATTCTAGCACCGTATTGACTGCAGTCAATCCGTGATGCCCTTATATGTCCAGGTGCGAGATCAGCGCCGTACGCTGCGCGTCGCCCTCTCCCGTGTCGCCATGGCCGTTCTGCGCGCCGAGCGAAATCCCGACCGACATGATGTCGATGAGGAGCAGTTGCAGGATGCGCGAGATCATCGACAGGAAGGTGGTGCTGTCCTCGCTGTGGTCGACCGCCAGGCAGACCGTGGATTTCTTCGCCAGCTGCGACTTGCTGCTGGTGATGGCGATGACGTCGGCCCCGGCGGCGCGCGCGATGTCGACCGCTTCGATCAGCTCGGGCAGCTGCCCGCCGGTGGAGATCGCGATCACCACGTCGCCCGGTCCCAGCAGGCCGGCGGCCAGCGTGAACAGGTGCGAGTCGCCGTACAGCGCGGCCGGGATGCGGAAGCGGAAGAACTTGTGCTGGCCGTCCAGCGCCACCGCGCGCGCATTGCCCATCGCGTAGAACTCGACGCGGCGCGCGCGCCTCAAGAGCTCGATGGCGCGGTCGATCGCGTGCACGTCGAGCTGGTCGCGGAACTTGAGGATCGCCGACACCGTGTTGTCGATGACTTTCGCCGACAGGTCGTGGGTGCTGTCGCTCATGCGCACCTGGCTGTGGCGCACCGGGATGGTGCCGGTCAGGCTGCCCGCGAACTTGAGCTTGAATTCGGCCAGGCCCTGGAAGCCGAGCGAACGGCAGAAGCGGATCACGGTCGGCTGGCTCACGTCGGCCAGGCGCGCGATCTCGGCGATCGGCTCGGACAGCACCTTGCGCGGATGCTCCAGCACCAGGGCGGCGACGCGCTGCTCGGCGGGCGAGAGCTCGTGGCGCAGCTGCTGCACCCGGTCCATCAGGGTGTTGGCGCCGCTGCGCCCGCGCAGGTGCTCGGAGAGGATCGCCGAGACCCCGTGCAGGGCCGGGTTCGGCGTCATGATCACGTAGGTGGGAATCTGGGCGATGTAGTCGGTGAAGCGGCCCTTGGCCTCGAAGCGGGCGCGGAACGGCGATTGTGCGAACCACTCGGCGATGCGCGGCACGATGCCGCCGCCGATGAAGATGCCCCCGAAAGCCCCCAGCGTCACCGCCAGGTTGGCGGCGGCCGTGCCCAGCATGCCGGCGAAGGTTTCCAGCACTTCCAGGCACAAGGCGTCTTTCCCGTCCAGCGCGCCGCTGACGATGTCGGCGGTGCTGCGCTCCGGCGCCTGGATGCCGTTGCGCTTGGCCAGCGCGCGGTACATCAGCTCGATGCCGGGGCCCGAGATCAGGCGTTCGTTCGAGACGTGCTGCCACTCCTGCCAGGCGTACTGCAGGATGGAAAACTCGCGCTCGTCGCTTGGGGCGAAATTCACGTGGCCGCCCTCGCTGCCCAGGGTGACGAAACCGTCGATGGTCGGGATCACGCCCGACACGCCCAGGCCGGTGCCGGGCCCGAGCACGCCGGACACCGCGTGGCTCTGCGGGGCGCCGCCGCCGACCTGCATCAGGTCCTTCGGCTCGAAGCCCGGCAGCGCCATCGCCAGCGCGGTGAAGTCGTTCACGATCAGGAGCGTCGACAGGCCGAGGGTGCGGCGCACCTCGTCGGTCGAGAATTCCCAGTCGCGGTTGGTCATGCGGATGTAGTCGCCGCTGATCGGGTTGGCCAGGGCAAAGGCGGCGTGGTTGATGCGCACCCCGCCGGTCTGGGCCAGGTAGGCGTGCAGCAGCGGCACGATGCCGCTGTAGTCGTCGCAGTGCAGCACCGACACCTGGCGCAGCACGCCGGGCGCGGTTTCGAGGCCGAAGCGCGCATGGGTGGCGCCGATGTCCGCGAGCAGGCGCGGGCCGTCGGCGAAGGCGGCGCGGGAAGGTTTCAGTTCGGTGTCGGGTTCAACAGTCATCGCGGTCAAGGCTGGGCGGGTCGGTGGTCCCGGATGACGCTAGGATACCATTGAATGAATGACAAAAATACCGCTTGTCGTTCGTAGGGTGGGCGGCTTGTCCGCCCACGCGGTGATCGCCCACGGCTCCGCTTTCGCGCCGGATGATCTCGCTGCAAACGATCGCCGCGTGGGCGGGAGACCCGCCCACCCTACGGTAAACCACGCCGGCTTTAGCGCATCAGGCCTTTCAGCAGCTCGCGGTGGAAGCGCGCCGGATCCTGCATCTGCGGCGCGTGCCCCATGTCCGGAAAACTCACCAGGGTCGCCTTGGGGATGCTCTTTGCCGTCCGCTTCGCCAGCTCCGGGTAATTGCCGAGCTTCGGGCGGATGTCCGCAGGCGCGGCATCCTTGCCGATCGCGGTCGTGTCCTTCAGCCCGATCAGCAGCAGCACCGGCATCGTCAATTGCGGGAATTCATACACCACCGGCTGCGTGTAGATCATGTCGTACAGCAGCGCCGAGTTCCAGGCGACGATCTGCTTGCCCGGCCCGCGGTACATCCCGGCCAGCATCTGCACCCAGGGCTCGTATTCCGGCTTCCAGGTGTTCACGTAATAGGTCGACTTCTCGTAGTTGCGGATGCGCTCGGCCGTGGTCTGCAGCTCGCGCTCGTACCACTTGTCCACGCCCAGCGAAGGCACGCCCACGGCTTTCCAGTCTTCCAGGCCGATCGGGTTGACCAGCACCAGTTGCTCGGCCTGCTGGGAATACATCAGGCCGTAGCGCACCGCCAGCATGCCGCCGGTCGAGTGGCCCATGACGATGGCGTTCTTCACGCCGAGCGACTCCAGCAGCGCGCGCGTGTTCTGGGCCAGCTGCTGGAAGCTGTACTGGTATTGGGCCGGCTTGGTGGACTTGCAGAAGCCCACCTGGTCGGGCGCCACCACGCGGTAGCCGGCCGCGCTCAGTTCCCGGATCGTGCCCTCCCAGGTCGCGCCGCAGAAGTTCTTGCCGTGCATGAGCACCACCGTGCGGCCGTTCGGCTTGGCCGGCTTGACGTCCATGTAGGCCATCTGCAGCTTCACGCCCTGCGAAGTGAATTGGTAACGCTGGACCGGATAGGGATAGTCGAATCCCTCCAGTTCGGGACCATACGCGGGCTCGGCAGCCGGCTGGGCAGCAAGGGCGGGAGCAAGGGTGAAGGCGGCGCACAGCAGCGCGCCGGACAAGCGTGTCAGTACAGGCATGGCGGAAAAAAGCTCGTTGACGGACTGGCCAGTCTAGCGCAGATGCATGACACGCAGCTGACGCCAGGCCTCAAGGACTGCCGGGCTGCTCGCGCTGTCCCGCGTCCGGCCGGCGCAGGGGAATGCGGACCGTGAATTCGCTGCCCTTGCCCTCCCCTTCGCTGCGCACCTCGACCGTCCCCTGGTGCAGCGAGACGATTTCCTTCACCAGGGCCAGGCCGATGCCCAGCCCGGCGCCGCGGTCGGCGCGCCCGCTCTCGGCCTGGGTGAACACGTCGAAGATCCTGGGCAGCATCTCCGGCTCGATGCCCTTGCCGCTGTCCTTCAGGTAGCAGATGAAGTGGGTCTGGTCGACAGTGGCCGTCAGCCAGACGTCGCCGCCCTGCGGGGTGAACTTGACCGCGTTGTTGAGCAGGTTGACGAACACCTGCTGGATCCGGCGCGCGTCCACCTCGATCTGGATCGCCACGGACGGAAAGCTGCGATGGATGGCGATGCCCTTGAACTGCGCCGCGGTCATGCAGCTGTCCACCGCCTCGTGCAAGAGCGCCTGGTATTCCACCTGTTCGTAGGCGATGCTCATCTTGCCCGAACTGACCCGGGCGACGTCGACCAGGTCCTCGACCAGGCGTTCCAGCAAACCGAGCTGGCGTTCCATCACCTGCAGCGGCCGGTCCAGGGCGGCGGCGTCGACCGCCTGCATGCGCATCAGCTGGACCGCGGTCTTGAGCGGCGAGAGCGGATTGCGCATCTCGTGCGCGATGGTGCCCAGGAAGACGTCGCGCCTGGATTCGCGTTCGCTGGAGGCTTTCAGCTCGTTCTCGAGATAGCGCGTGCGCACGCGCAAATGGGTGGCGTCGCGGAAGATCTTGACGAAACCCGTCACCCGTCCGCCCGCGCGGTGCAAGGGCAGGCTGACGCCGCTCGACCAGAACCAGGAACCGTCGCGCCGCATGTGCCAGCGCTCGTCTTCGCCGACCCCGACCAGCGCGGCCGTATTGGCCTCGTGCTCGTCGAGCCTGCGCGCGCGGTCTTCGGGAACGAACAACATGGCGGTGGACTGGCCCAGCACTTCGGGCGCCGTCCAGCCGGCGATGAACTCGGCGCCGGAGTTCCAGCCCGTGATGCGCCGCTCGGCATCGTAGAACATGATGCCGTACTGGCGTGTCTTTTCCAGCAGCAGGGCCTGCAGGCCCTCGGCGTCTTCGCGCTTCCAATACAGGTGTCCGGTGTCGGTCATGTCGACAGTCAAGGTTCCGTGGTCTCGGACACCATTGTATCGGGAGGCAAGCCGCGCACGGCAGGCCGCGGCGGCTACCGGGATAGCTTCCTAGTCCTGCGCGATCAGGGCGACCGGCGCCGGCGCCGGGAACTGCACCTTGCCGTCCTTGACGACCGCGGTCTTGCCCGAATACCAGTCGCGCACCGTCTGGCCATCGTTGAACACGCCGGACACCGAAATCGGCACCGCCTTGTCCTTCGGCAGGTCGAGCGCGACCACGACGCGGTCCGATACGCCATCTTTCTGCCAGGTACGCTTGAAGGTGTAGGGGCTGGAAGCCAGCATCTGGTGCACGCCGGCGCCGACGGCCGGATGGGCGGCGCGGAAGCGCCCCAGCTTGGCCCAGTGCTCGCGCACTTCGCCCACGCGGTGCATGCCGCGCTGCGCATTCGATTCCAGCTCGTCCCAGTTCATGAAGGAACGCAGCTTGGCGTCGCCTTCCGCGCCTTCGATATTGAGCAGGCGCGCGCTCTCGTCGCCGTAGTAGATCTGGGCGGCGCCGGGCGCCAGCAGCAGCTTGTTGGCCGACTCGATCGGGCGCTGGCGCGCCGGGTCGAAGGGGCTGCCGTCGTCGTGCGAGCTGACGTAGTTCAGCACCCCGTAGCCCTTCATCGGGCCATGCAGCGCCTTCGAATAATCCGAGAACAGCTCTTCGTAGCCCTTGGCCGCGTCGGACTTCATGCTGAAGTTGATCATGTTGTCGAAGCCGTTGGCGAGCCAGTCGACCTTGACGCCGCCGCCCATGTCGAAGCTGCGGCCGTGGTGGATCGAATAGTTGTAGACCTCCGAGGTCATGAAGAACGGCAGCTTGCCGGGGCCCTTGCCCGGGTTGGCGCGCTTCCACTCTTCGAATGCCAGGCTGGCTTCCTGCTTGAGTTCCTTCCACACGTCCGGTTCGGTGTGCTTGACGGTGTCGGCGCGGAAGCCGTCCACGCCGTACTTGCGCACCCAGTCGGCGTGCCACTTGATCAGGTAGTAGCGCGGCGCGCGCGGGTAGCCGGTGCGCTTGAAGAAGTCGTCCAGCTCCTTCACCTCGCGCTCGTAGCGCCCTTCCTTCTTCCACTTCGCCACCAGGTGCGGCGGGAGCGCCACATTGGCGCGGCTAGCGGTAAGGAAGTCCGGCAGGTTGTCCACCAGCGTGCAGTCGACCGTGGTGGGCGCGTCCTTGTAGGTGCACTTCGGTCCGGTGCGCACCCAGTCCTTGGGCCAGACCGGATCCCGCGGGGTGACCGGGCCGGTATGGTTCATCACCACGTCGAGGATCACGCGAATGCCGTTGGCGTGCGCGGTGTCGACGAAGGTGCGGAAATCCTTCTCGGTGCCCAGGTTGGCATCGACGGCGGTGAAATCCTTGGCCCAGTAGCCGTGGAAGCCGTAGGACTTGCCTGTGCCCTCGTCGGTCGACCCGTGGATCTGCTCGACCGGCGGCGTGAGCCAGATGGCGTTCACGCCGAGTTCCTTGAAATAGCCGTCCTTGATCTTGGCCGTGATGCCGGCCAGGTCGCCGCCCATGAAACCGCGCAGCTTGGCGGCGTCCGCCTTGCGGCCGTAGGCCAGGTCGTTCGTCTTGTCGCCGTTGTTGAAGCGGTCCGTCAACAGGAAGTAGACGGTGGCGTTGTCCCAGACGAAAGGCTTGGTGGCCTGGGCGGCTGCATTGGCGTTGACGCTGGTAGCGGCGCCAAAGGCGAGCAACATGGAGGCGGCAAGGACGGGAAGTTTCATGCGGGTTCCTGTGTGGTTGGGTGGGTCTAGGTGATCACGCTCGGATGCGCGCGGCCGGTGCGCTGGCGCAGTTGCGCCACGCTGTCGGCGATGGCGATCAGTTCTGAGAGCGCCTGCTGGGTGTCGAGCGCGTGGCGTGCGGGGTCGGCCTCGTAGCGTTCGAGGTAGAGGCGGATGGTCGCGCCTTCGGTGCCGGTGCCGGACAGGCGGAACACGATGCGCGAGCCGTCCGCCATGATGATGCGGATGCCCTGGCGCGTCGCCACCGAGCCGTCGACCGGATCGTTGTAGACGAAATCGTCGGCCTCGGCCACGCGAAAGCTGCCCAGCGTCCGGCCGGCCAGGTCGGGCAGTTTCTCGCGCAGCGCCGCCATCAGGGCGTCGGCGCTAGCGGCGTCGACCGCCTCGTAGTCGTGGCGCGAATAATAGTTGCGGCCGAAGCGGGCCCAGTGCTCGCGCACGATCTCGTTCACGGACTTGCCGCGAACGGCCAGCAAATTCAGCCAGAACAGCACGGCCCACAGGCCGTCCTTCTCGCGGATGTGGTGCGAGCCGGTGCCGTAGCTCTCCTCGCCGCACAGCGTCACCAGGTTGGCATCCATCAGGTTGCCGAAGTACTTCCAGCCGGTCGGCGTCTCGAAGCAGGAAATACCCATGCTTTCCGCCACGCGGTCGGCCGCCTGCGAGGTGGGCATCGAGCGCGCGATGCCGCTGATGCCCTTGGCGTAGCCCGGCGCCACGGTGGCGTTGGCGGCGATGATGGCCAGGCTGTCCGACGGCGTCACCGCCAGGCCGCGGCCGACGATCATGTTGCGGTCGCCGTCGCCGTCCGAGGCCGCGCCGAAATCCGGCGCGTCAGGGCCGTTCATGTGGGTGATCAGGTCGGCGGCGTTGACCGGGTTCGGATCCGGGTGCCCGCCGCCGAAGTCTTCCAGCGGGTCGCAGTTGACCACCGTGCCGCTCGGTGCGCCCAGCTTGCCTTCGATGATGGCTTTCGCATAGGGGCCGGAGACCGCGTGCATGGCGTCGAAGCGCATGCGAAAGCCCCGTGCGAACAGCGCGCGGATCGCCTCGAAGTCGAACAGGCGCGCCATCAGCTCGCTGTAGTCGGCCACCGGGTCGATGACCTCGACCACCATGTTCTCCAGATGGGTGCGCCCCAGTCGGTCGAGGTCGACCGGGCCGGCGTCGCTGATGCGGTAGGTCGTCACTGCCTGGGTGTTGGCGAAGATCGCCTCGGTGATCTTCTCGGGCGCCGGGCCGCCGTTCTCGATGTTGTACTTGATGCCGAAGTCGCCATCCGGACCGCCCGGATTGTGGCTGGCCGAGAGCACGATGCCCCCGAAGGCCGCATGCTTGCGGATCACGCAGCTCACCGCCGGCGTGGACAGGATGCCGCCGCGCCCCACCAGGCAGCGGGCGATGCCGTGGGCGGCCGCCATGCGCAGGATGATCTGGATCGCTTCGCGGTTGAAATAGCGGCCGTCGCCGCCGACGACCAGGGTGCGCCCCGGACCCTCGCCCAGGGTCAGGAAGATCGCTTCGACAAAATTCTCGAGGTAGCCGGGCTGTTGAAACTCGGTCACCTTCTTGCGCAGGCCCGAGGTGCCCGGCCGCTGTCCGGCGAAGGGCGTGGTCGGATTGGCGTGGATGCTCATGCTTCGCTCCTGTCGTAATAACGAATTGCAACATCACCATTGGCCGGCAATGTTGATAAAACGTTACGATACGACAGGCGCGGAATCACTGGCGCAAGCCTCGTGGGACTCAGATCGCAGCCTTGACCGGCGCCGCCCGGTCGGTCACGAACAGGGTCAGCACGGCCGCGAGCAGCATGCTGGCGCCGCCCAGCGCCACCGTCATCGCAGTATGGCCGTCGAAGAAGTGCCTGGTCACGCCGCCCAGCAGCAGGCCGCTGACGATCTGCGGGATCACGACGAAGAAGTTGAACAGGCCCATGAAGTAACCCATGCGCTTGGCCGGCAGCGAGCCCGCCAGGATCGCATAGGGCATGGTCAGGATCGAGGCCCAGGCCAGGCCGACGCCGATCATCGGCAGCATCAGCATGTTCTTGTCGGTGATCAGGACCAGGCTGGCCAGGCTCAGGCCGCCGATCGCCAGGCAGGTGGCGTGCACGGTCTTGCGGGAGGTGGCGCGCGCGAACACCGGCAGCAGGAAGGCGGCCAGCGCCGACACGCCGCTATACACCGCGAACATCACGCCGACGAAACTGCCGGCGGCCTGGAAGCTCGAGGATTGGGCGTCGGTGGTGCCCCAGACGTTGTCGGCGATCGCCGAACCGGTGTAGATCCACATCGCGAACAGCGCGATCCAGGTGAAGAACTGCACGAAGGCCAGTTGCACCATGGTCTTGGGCATCTTGGCGAAGCCGCCCAGGATTTCCTTGATGGCCACGCCAAAGCTGCGCGAGTGCTTGCGCTCGGCGTTGAAGGCGTCCATGTCGGGCGGCGGCAGTTCGTCGGCGCTCACCACGGTCCACAGCACGGCCAGGAAGAAGATGGCGCCGCCGGCATAGAAGGAATAGCGCACGGTTTCCGGGATCATGCCGCCCACCGCTTCGTTGGACACGCCCATCGATTCGAAGAACACCGGCAGCAGGGACGCGATCACCGCGCCGCAGCCGATGAAGAAGGTCTGCATCGCATAGCCCGCGGTCTGCTGCGAGGCGTCCAGCTTGTCGCCCACGAAGGCGCGGAACGGCTCCATCGAGACGTTGATGGCGGCATCCATCATCCACAGCACGGCCACGGCCATCCACAGCGCGGACGAGTTCGGCATCAGGAACAGCGCGATGGCGGCCAGCACGGCGCCGATGAAGAAGAAGGGACGGCGGCGCCCCCATTTCGGGTGCCAGGTGTTGTCGCTCAGGTAGCCGATGATCGGCTGCACCAGCAGGCCGGTGACCGGCGCCGCCAGCCAGTACAGGGCCAGGTTGTCGGGGTCGGCGCCCAGCGTCGAAAAGATGCGGCTGGTGTTGGCGTTCTGCAGTGCGAAGCCGAACTGGATGCCGAAGAAGCCGAAGCTCATGTTCCAGAGCTGCCAGAACGACAGGCGCGGCTTGATGGCCGCGGTTTGCATGTCCATGTGTGTCCCCAATGACGGCCCGGACCGAAGCGGGCTCTCGTGTGATGCAGGCGGCCCGGATCAGGCCGGCCTACAGGTAGCTGTAGCAAAATAACATGGCGATTTCTGAGTGTCAATCGAAGAGCTGTCATAGTAGAATCGGCACAACAGGGGTGGCTGGATCGTGCACCTCTGTAGTCAAACAACAAAATATTCGACCGAGGAGACACTTCTATGTCCTTGTTTCGCCCACCTGTCGTTTCCCTCCTGCTGGCCCTTGCGCTCGGCGCCCCGGCCCACGCCGCCGACCGCCCTGCCGGCAGCGCCAAGGCCTCGACCGCTTCTCCCGGCGTGAGCCTGCTGGGCGAGCCGCTCGCGATGCCGGGGCTGGAGCGCAAGCGCCAGCTGCGCATCTACCTGCCGCCTGGCTATGCCACTTCAAGCAAGCGCTATCCGGTGCTGTACATGCACGACGGGCAGAACCTGTTCGACAATGCCACCGCCTACGCCGGCGAGTGGAAGGTGGACGAGACCCTGGACGCGCTGGCCCGGGAAGGCAAGCTGGAAATGATCGTGGTCGGCATCGACAACGGCGAGGACAAGCGCATGACGGAGCTGAACGCCTGGGACAGCGAGCAGTTCGGCAAGGGCGAAGGCCGCGCCTACACCGACTTCATCGTCAAGACCGTCAAGCCGATGATCGACAAGCAGTACCGTACCCTGGCCGGACGCGAGCACACCGCCATCATGGGCAGCTCGATGGGCGGCCTGGCCTCGCACTACGCGCTGGTGCAGTATCCGCAGGTGTTCAGCAAGGCGGGCGTGTTCTCGCCGGCCTACTGGACGGCGCAGCCCTCCTTCGATTTCGTGGCCGCCACACCGGTGCCGAAGGACGCGCGCGTGTTCCTGCTGATGGGCGAAAAGGAAGGGCCGCAAATGAATGCGGACGTCAAGCGGATGGCGGAGGTGGTCAGGAAGACCGGGCATCCGGCGGCCAACACGGTGCTCAAGCTGGTGCCGGGAGCGCAGCACAACGAGGCCTTCTGGGCGGGGGAGTTGCGCGAGGCGCTGTTGTGGATGTTCGCGCCAGATAAGTCGTGATATGTAGGGTGGGCAGGTTTCCCTGCCCACGCGGTAATCGTTTGTGGCTCCGCTGTCGTGCCGGATGATTTTGCTGCCAACTACCACCGCGTGGGGGGGGGGGGGGAGGGCGCAGCCGCCGCAATACAACCCCCCCACCCCCACAAAAAAAAAACA
>NZ_JBKBOV010000026.1:53571-71491 GCF_046293535.1 Massilia sp.
CCGGGGTGGGGGGGTTACTGCCGGCCACGCCCCTGAATCTTCCCGCCCACCCTACGAAAATCAAGAACGCGTCAGCCTTTACGGTGCGGCTTCTTGCCCGCATCCTTCTTGAAGAACTTCTTCTTCGGCGCCGTGACGATCGGCGCTTCCAGGCCGTCGCGCGTCATGTTCAGCTGTTGGCCGGCCACCCACACGGTCTTGAGGTGGTCGATCAGTTCCTGCGTCATGTCGTCCGGCAGGTCGATGGTGCTGTAGTCGTCGTAGATCTCGATGCGGCCCATGTACTTGGCCGGCATGTCGGCCTCGTTGGCGATGGCGCCGACGATGTTGCCCGGCTTGACGCCGTGCTGGTGGCCGACCTCGATGCGGAAGGTCGCCATGCCCGGCTCCGCCTCGCGCGCCACGCGCTCCTTCTTGAAGGCCGGTTCGCGCGGCTCGCGCACCGGACGCGCTGGACGATCCTCCCAGGCGCCCTGTTCGCGCGGTGCAAAGTCGTTACGGAACTGCTCCGGCTTCGGCTCGCGGTCCGGCTTCTCCAGCAGCAGCGGCTGGTCGCCGCGCGCCAGCTTGGCCAGGGCGGCGGCGATGTCCACCGCCGGCACGTTCTGCTCGCGCTCGTATTCCTCGATCAGCGCGCGGAACACCTCCAGCCCGCCTTCGGCCAGGGTGGCCGCGATCTGTTCCTTGAACTTGGCGATGCGCACGTCGTTCACCGCTTTCACGGTCGGCAGCTGCAGCGGCGCCACCGGCTGGCGGGTGGCGCGCTCGATCGCCTTGAGCAGTCCGCGCTCGCGCGGGGTGATGAACAGGATCGCCTCGCCGCTGCGGCCGGCGCGGCCGGTGCGGCCGATGCGGTGGGTGTAGCTCTCCGGATCCGAGGGCACGTCGTAGTTGACCACGTGGCTGATGCGCTCCACGTCGAGGCCGCGCGCGGCGACGTCGGTCGCCACCAGGATGTCGATCTTGCCGTTCTTGAGCTGTTCGATGGTGCGTTCGCGCGCCTGCTGGGCCATGTCGCCGTTGATGGCGACGGCCGCGAAGCCGCGCGCCTGCAGCTTGGTCGCCAGCTCTTCGGTGCCGAGCTTGGTGCGCGCAAAAACGATCATGCCGTCGAAAGGCTCGGCTTCCAGGATGCGGGTCAGCGCATCGAGTTTCTGCATGCCGGCCACCAGCCAGTAACGCTGGGTAATGTTGGCGGCGGTGCCGGTCTTGGCGGCCACCGTCACTTCGGCCGGGTCGCGCAGGTAGGTCTTGGCGATGCGCTTGATCGCCGGCGGCATGGTGGCCGAGAACAGCGTGGTCTGGCGCTCCGGCGGGGTCTGCTGCAGGATGTGTTCGACGTCGTCGATGAAGCCCATGCGCAGCATCTCGTCGGCTTCGTCCAGCACCAGGGTCTTCAGCTGGGACAGGTCCAGCGAGCCTTTCTCGATATGGTCGATCACGCGGCCGGGGGTGGCGACGACCACGTGCACGCCGCGGCGCAGGGCCGACAGCTGCGGCCCGTAGCTCTGGCCGCCGTAGATCGGCAGCACGTGGAAGCCCTTGATGTGGGCGGCGTAGCTCTGGAAGGCCTCGGCCACCTGGATCGCCAGCTCGCGGGTCGGCGCCAGCACCAGCGCCTGGGGCGTGGCCTGCTTGATGTCGATGCGCGACAGGATCGGGAGCGCGAAAGCGGCGGTCTTGCCGGTGCCGGTCTGGGCCTGCCCGAGGACGTCACGGTTGGCCAGCAGCAGCGGAATGGTCGCGGCCTGGATCGGCGAAGGCGTTTCGTAGCCGACGTCCTTCAACGCCTTGACTACGGGCGCGGAAAGATCGAGGTCGGCAAAGTTCGGGAGGGGGGTGTCAGACATGGCAAAGCTTTCAAAGTTGATACTAAAGCCGCAGTTTACTCTCTCGCGCAGCGAGGGCGGGCACTATTCGGAACGGGCTGTTTTTACCAGATGGTAAAAAACAGCGGCCCCATGCGCCTTCACGCATGGGGCCGCGAATGATACAGGGTATGCGCTACATTTTCTTGGCGGCGCACATCTTGGCGATGTAGTCGTTATGCGAAGGCATGACCTCGATGCACTTGGCGATCACCCCGCGCACGCTCTCGAGGTACTCGGCGATGTCTTCCTCGGACTGGGCGTCGGCCAGCGGATGGTAGCCGTCGATCGGCATGTTCTGCCCTTCGAAGACCTGGATCCAGCCGACTTCCGAGAACAGTTCGTTGTCGACGCGGACCACGCGGCCGTGCGAGCGGTACATGGCCATCTTGTGGCGCAGCGTGTCGGGAATGGCCATGTTCGCGCATTCTTTCCAGTACTCCGAATCGGTGCGCTGGTTCAAATGGTAGTGCAGGATGATGAAGTCGCGGATGCGCTCGTAGTCGAAGCGCGTCTGGCGGTTGTACTCGTCGCGGTCGACCGCGCTCCAGCCGCGGTCCGGGAAGAAGTCGAGCAGGCGCTGGATGCCGGACTGGATCAGGTGGATGCTGGTCGACTCGAGCGGCTCGAGGAAGCCGCTGGCCAGGCCCAGGGCCACCACGTTGCGGTTCCAGGCGAGTTTGCGCATGCCGGTCTGGAACTTGATGAGGCGTGGCGCGGCCAGCGCACGGCCATCCAGGTTGGCCAGCAAGGTAGCTGCGGCCTCGTCGTCGCTGATGAAGCGGCTGCAATACACGTGGCCGTTGCCGGTGCGGTGCTGCAGCGGGATGCGCCACTGCCAGCCCGACTTGTGCGCGGTCGACCGCGTGTACGGCGTGATAACCGGCGCCGATTCGCAGGGAACGGCCAGCGCGCGGTCGGCCGGCAGCCAGCGGGTCCAGTCCTCATAGCCGGTCTCCAGGGTCTGCTCGATCAGCAGGCCGCGGAAGCCCGAGCAGTCGATGAACAGCTCGCCCTCGACGCGGGTGCCGTTTTCCAGCTCGACCGCGTCGATGTGGCCGTCCGGCTCGCGCACCGTCGCGCGGGTAATCTTGCCTTCGATGCGCACCACGCCGCGCGCCTCCGACAGCTTGCGCAGGTATTTCGCGTACAGGCTGGCGTCGAAGTGGTAGGCGTGGGCGATGTCGCGCAGCGGCGAATTCGGGACGTCGAAGCGCGCCGGCATGAACTTGTTGGCTTTCGCCGCCATGCGCGTGATCGAGTATTCCTCGAGCGGCGCGGCCTTGCCGAGGCGGCGCATCTTCTGCCAGTACTGGTCGAAGGGCAGCGTGGCCAGGTCCTGGCCCAGGCGCCCGAAGCCGTGCATGTAGCGCTCGCCCAGCCTGCCCCAGTTGACGAACTCGATCCCCAGCTTGAAGCTGCCCTGGGTCTCGCGCATGAATTCGTTCTCGTCGATGCCGACCACGCGGTTGAAGCGCTGGATCATCGGGATGGTCGCTTCGCCGACGCCGACGATGCCGATTTCGTCCGACTCGACGAGGCGGATGTTGTAGCGGCCGTTGAGGATGGTCGACAGCGCCGCTGCGGTCATCCAGCCGGCGGTGCCGCCGCCGACGATGACGATGTCCTTGATTGGTTCAGTGTTCATGTACGTGCCCATGGGTTTTGTAGGGTGGGCGGGTCTCCCGCCCACGCGGCGATAGTTGCAGAGTGATATGCCGCGTAAATACTGGCGCCTGTTGAACGCGTGGGCGGGAAAACCCGCCCACCCTACGAAAAAAACAACCCCTGGCAGACATGAAGCCTGGCAGGGGTTGATACTGTACCGCAGTTCAGCTCAGCTTAGAACTTGTAGGTCGCACCGAAATGGTAGGTACGGCCGTAGTCGCGGCGGTTCGACGGATTCCGCTCGTCGGTGGTGAACTCCAGGAACGGCTCGTTGGTCCAGTTCTGCGCCTGGGCATACAGGCTCACGCCCTTCAGCCAGCCACTCTGGATTTCGTACGAGGCCTGCAGGTCGACGGTCGTCTCGCCCGAGATGAAGGTGAGCTGCGCGTTGTCCTGGAAGTCCGACACCTGGCCCAGGAAGCTGGAACGCTTGCGCGCTGCGGCGGCGATCTGGAAGCCGTTCTTCTCGTAGTACAGGCGCAGGTTGCTCACCTTGCGCGACAGGCCCGGCAGCGGGATGCTGGTCATGTCGCCGTTCACGTTGGCGAAGCCGCTTTCCGGCAGGTTCACGCTGCTCTTGGTGTCCGAGTGGTTGACCATCACGCCGAAACCGTCCAGGTACTGGGTCAGCATCGAGAACGGGATGTTCACGGCCAGCTCGAAGCCCTTCAGGCTGCCGCCGTCGCCGTTGACCGGCTGGTTCAGCAAACCGACCGTCGAACCGGCGTACGGACCGGTCAGCGGCAGCGGGGTGGTCGGCGTCACGAATGGCGCGTAGTCGAACACGCGCGGCACACGCAGGATGTAGGTATCCAGCTTCTTGTAGAACACGGCGGCGCTGACATAACCCTTGTTGCCGAAGTACTTTTCGTACGACAGGTCGAACGCCTTGGCACGGAAGGGCTCGAGTTTCGGGTTGCCGGAGCTGCCGGTCAGGATCGGCACGCCGGTGCTGGAGATGCCGAAGCCGCTGCCGGCGCGCAGGTCGTCCAGGTTGGCACGCGAGACCACCTTGGCCAGGCCGAGGCGCACCATCTGCTCGTTGTTCAGGTCGAAGCTCATGTTCAGGCTCGGCAGCACATCCCAGTAGCTCTCGCCGTCGCTGGTGCGCTGGGCCGGGCAGGTCGCCGCCGTGTTACCGGTGCAGCGGGAGCGGTCGACCACATAGCCACCGCCGCGCTGGTTGGTGTGGATCGCCTGTACACCGACGTTGCCGCGGTAGTTCAGGCCGAACAGTTCACCATCCAGGTCGCCCATGAGGTAGGCGGTATTGATGCGCTCGCTGACGTCCCAGTACTTGTTGTAGATGTCGGCGTCGACCTTCTGCGCCAGTTCGTAGACCGAACCGAGCGAGCCGCGCGGATCCCACGACAGCACATTGAAGCCCGACGAACCGGCCGCCGCGACGACCGCGCCCGGCATGGTCGCGGCCGCGTACGGACCTGCACCACCCTTGATGACCAGGCGGCCTTCGTCGCCGGTGCGCGCCTTGTCGCGCGAGGTGTGGTTGAAGCCGAAGCCGGCGGCAACCAGCGGACCCCATTCGATGTCGCGCTTGGCGGTCAGGCGCACGGCCTTGACGGTGTCTTCGACGTAAGGCTGGGCCAGGTAACCGGCCTGCGGCGAGGCTTCGCCGCCGGACCAGCCCATCACGTCGGTCAGGCGCGCGACGCTGGCGTCGGCATAGTTCGAGCCCGGCGTGTACTTCACCTCGGTGACGTTGGCGCCGTTGAAATTGGTGTAGCGCAGGGTGTCCTGGGCGCGGCCGGCGAGACCTGCGGTGGTCTCGTAGCGCGAAGCCAGCTTGGTGGCCTTGGACCAGGTCAGGTCGGCGCTGGTGGTCCAGTCGGCGACCTTCAGCTCGGTGTTCCAGCCGATGGTCTTGAGATCGTCTTCCGAACCTTCGGAGTGGTTACGCACCACGCCTTTCCAGTTGCTCAGGGTGCCGCTGGTGGCGACGCCGTTCGACACGGTCGCGGCGCTCAGCACGTGCGGCAGCTCGTAGGCGCCGCCGCCGTTGTAGGCCACGCCGCCTTCGAAGCCGGTCTTCTTCTGGCCGGTTTCGCCGGCCGAGTAGAACAGGTCGACGGTCGACTTGAAGTTCTTATTCGGACGGAACTGCAGCGAGGCGAAAGCGCCGTCGCGTTCCTGCGAATCGACCACGGTGTCGTAGCCGAAGCCGCCCGGGGTCTTGACCTTGCCACCGTTGAAGTCCATCTCCGCGGTGCCCCAGGAGTTGAAGGTGGTCTGGCCGCCGCCGGTCTCTTCGTAGCGGGTGAAGCCCACTGCCACGCCGATGGTGCGGTTCGCGAACTGGTCGATGTACGACAGGGTGGCGCGCTTGCCGTCGCCTTCCGGCAGGCCGTCCGGGTGCTTCACGCCCAGGCGGGTCTTCTTGTAGCTGACGGCGACGGTGCGCTTGCCGAAGTCCAGCGGCTGCACGGTGCGCAGGTCGATGGTCGAGGCCAGGCCCTGGCCGACCACGCTGGCGTCCGGGGTCTTGTAGATGACGATGGAACCCATCAGTTCGGCCGGGAACAGGTCGAACTCGGGCGAGCGCGCATTGCCGGTCGAGGCCATTTCGCGGCCGTTCAGCAGGGTGCCGTTGAAGCTCGGCGCCAGGCCGCGCACCGAGATGTCGGCGGCACGGCCCGTGCTGCGGCTGCGCTGGGCGGTCACGCCCGGCAGGCGCGAGATCGATTCGGCGACGCTCTGGTCCGGCAGCTTGCCGATGTCTTCGGCCGAAACGGCTTCGACGATCGAGGTGGAATTCTTCTTGATCGAAATCGCCGCTTCGATGCCGCGGCGGATACCGGTCACCTGCACGGTGGCGACGCCCGGCTGGACGGTCGCGGTCGCGCCCGCAGGCGTCGGCTCGGCGGCGGCGGCTGCCTGCTCGGCCGAATTCGGCTGGGTGGCGACGCTCGACGTGGCGCTGGTGGTCGTGGTGGTGTTGTCCTGCGCGGTCGATTGCGCATAGGCGCTGCCCGCGAACACGGACAGGAAGACTGCGCAGCCGGCAGCAACCGGGCTCAGCTGGAATGCAAGGCGGGCCGGCTCACCAGCGCGCTTGGTTGCGAAGATATTCATTTGTCCCCTCAATAAAGACACAATAATTTTTTCCCGAAACTACAGCGCGACAGGCAGCTGCACGCCAGCCTCAAGCAAACGTTTAACAACGTTCTGCCACGGATTCTGTATTAAAACTAGATGCACTGTCAACGGGAGTTGCTTGTTACTACGATAATGGCATGTTTTTCTGAAAATCGGCAGCACAGCACGGATTTTCCGTTGTATTTGGGCTACAAGAACACATACAGACAACTGTAGTCGGACTACAAACGCCCAGTATTGTGGCAAAGCGGCCTGAAGATGCACCAAGTCAGTGCGCACTTGGGAAGATGGAGCTTATCAAAACAAAGAAATTCTTTACAGAAAGTAATCTTGCTGCGTGAAATCTGTACTTTGACTAGATTCTGAACTGGCAATTCATTTGTACGCTGTAGTCGCTTCATAGTATTCTCGCCGCAACATAACCATGCGCGGCAGTTCTCCTTCCTCCTGTTTCGACGGCAAGCTGTAGTCCGACTACGCCGGCCTATTCGAGCTGCATACAGATGGCGATGGAGAGGCCCACCATACTCATGAGACACTTCTTCGTCACCCTGCTGATCGGCAGCGCCGCCCTGACCTCTTTCGCCGCCCAGGCCCAATCGCCTGTGATTTCCCACATGGAGCCGCCGTTCTGGTGGACCGGCATGCAGCACAAGGGACTGCAGCTGATGGTGCATGGCGAGCGCATCGCCGAACTCGAACCCTCGCTCGCCTATCCGGGCGTGCGCATCGCCTCGGTCACCCGGGTACCGAGCAGGAACTACCTGTTCATCGACCTGGAGATCGGCCAGGACGCGCGGCCGGGCAAGTTCGACATCGTGTTCAAGGGCGCGGGCCGCCAGGCCAGCTACGCCTACCAGTTGCTGGCGCGCGAGCCCGGCTCGGCCCAGCGCCAGGGCTTCGACAGCCGCGATGCGATCTACCAGGTGATGCCGGACCGCTTCGCCAACGGCAATCCAGCCAACGACAGCACGCCGGACACGCTGGAGAAGGCGAACCGCGCGAACGGCTCGGGGCGCCACGGCGGCGACATCCAGGGCATCATCGACCGCCTCGACTACATCCAGGGCATGGGCTTCACCCAGCTGTGGCCGACGCCGCTGGTCGAGAACGACATGCCGGCCTATTCCTACCACGGCTACGCCGCCACCGACCATTACCGCATCGATCCGCGCTACGGCAGCAACGAGGACTTCCGCCGCCTGTCGAAAGAGGCGAAAAAGCGCGGCATCGGCCTGATCCAGGACGTGGTGCTGTCGCACATCGGCAGTTCGCACTGGTGGATGAAGGACCTGCCGACCCCGGACTGGATCAACTACGGCGGCAAGTTCGTCCCGACCCAGCACCACCGCGTCGCCGTGCAGGACCCGTACGCTTCGAAGGAAGACGCCGACAACTTCACGCGCGGCTGGTTCGTCGAGACCATGCCCGACCTGAACCAGTCGAACCCGCTGGTGGCGAACTACCTCATCCAGAACAACATCTGGTGGATCGAGTATGCCGGGTTGTCCGGGCTGCGGATCGATACCTTCGGCTATTCGGACGGCGCCTTCCTGAGTGAATACACGCGGCGCCTGATGGCCGAATATCCGAAGCTGAACATGGTCGGCGAGGAATGGAGCAAGCTGGTGCCGGTGGTGGCGCGCTGGCAGCGCGGCAAGGAGAACTTCGACGGCTACCGCGCCTCGACCCCGAGCCTGATGGACTTCCCGCTGGCGGAGGCCGTTCGAACCGCACTGGCCGACAAGCGCGGCGGCAACGTCTTCACCAACGTGTACGAAACGCTGTCGCTCGACTACCTGTACCCGGAGCCGGGCAACCTGGTGCTGTTCGAGGCGAACCACGACGTCTCGCGCATCTGGAGCGAACTGGGCGAAGACTTCGACCGCTACCGGATGATGATGGTGTTCCTGATGACCATGCCGCGCATCCCGCAGCTCTACACGGGCGACGAGATCCTGATGACCAGCGCCACCGGCGAGCGCGACGACGCCAGCTACCGGCGCGACTTCCCCGGCGGCTGGGCCGGCGACCGGGTCGACGCCTTCACCGGCCGGGGCCTCACGGCGCAGCAGCGCGCGGCCCAGCAGCTGGTGCGCAAGCTGGCCAACTGGCGCAAGGACCAGCCGGTCATCCACCGCGGCAAGCTGATGCACTACGGGCCGCGCGACAACACCTGGGTCTATTTCCGCTACGACGACAAGAAGAAGGTGCTGGTCGCCTTCAACAACAACCCGAAGGAAATGGTGCTCGATACCGGGCGCTTCCACGAGATGCTGGCCGGCGTGCAAGGCGGCGTGGACGTCCTGAGCGGCAAGCGCGTCGAACTGGGCAAGGAGCTGCGCCTGCCGGCCGGGGCCAGCCTGCTGCTGGAACTGGACGCGGCGCGATGAAATGCGGCGCCGGGGCTCAGGCGGCTTCGGCCTCGCCGGGATCCGGCCGCGCTTCCTTGCGCGACGGCCCATGCGTCATCAGGAGCAGCCGCCCTTCCAGCACCCGGAACTCGAGCGGCATCGCCATCTGCTCCACTTCGCCGTCGGCCGCGACCTTCATGCGCTTGCGGCCGTAGACCGAGGGCGTGCGCACCAGCAGGCGCTTGAAGGCGAAGGCTTCGACCTCGTCGTCGTCGCCGAGGCGCCCGAGCATGCCGCGCACCAGCAGGCGCAGCAGGCCCAGCTTGCCCATCGGCCGCGGCGCGATGCCGACCAGTTGCCCATCCTCCACCGCCTCGATCAGGCCGTCGCGCATCCCGACCTGCTCCAGCTGCAGGCGATTATTCCCTACGAACAAGGTCGTCGTGCGCAGGCGGCGCTCCTTGCCGTCGAGCTCGAGCGTGATGCGCAGGTGCCGGTGCGGACGCAGCGCCATCTTGATGGCCGAAAAGAATGCGACGACGCGGCTGCGCCCGTAGTGGCGCTTGTCGTGCTCGCGCTCCTCGAGCAGTTTCGGGTACAGGCCGACGCTGGCGTTGACGAGGAAGATCTTGTTGTTGAGCAGGCCCACCTGCACCGGTTGCATCCTGGCCCGCAGCAGCGCGTACACGGCCTCGGCCAGGTCTTCGGGAATGCCGTGGGTGCGGCCGAAATAATTGAAAGTTCCTTGCGGCAAGACGCCGAAGGGGCAAGCCGCCAATACCGCTTCATGCGCCACCGTGTTGATGGTGCCGTCGCCGCCCGCGGCTACCAGGATGCCGCCCTCTGCGCTGGCGCGCGCCGCCATGCTGCGCGCCTTCTCGGCCAGCTCGGCCGGATCGTCGACCAGTTCCAACGTACAACTGCGGCCGGCGGAGGCCAGTACCTTCTCGATGGTCGAGCGCCGGACCTCGGTCTCGGAGTGGCCGGAGCCGGCGTTCAGGACGATGAAAAACGGCGCATCGGGGCGTGGCTCGGTGATCGGCATCGACGGTTCGCTTGATCGGTTGGTGGAGGATGTGCAGGCAATCCTACCACCACCGTCCCGCCGCACAAGGTGCGCTAACGCGCTTCCGCCAGGTCGATCCGGTACAGGTTCAGCTCGGGCTCGCCCGCCACCACGGCACGCGTGCCGACGAAGCGCATTCCCAGCCTGAGCAGCAGCGCGATCGAGGCGGCATTGCCCGCCGTGGTGATGGCCGCCAGCCGCGCGAGGCCGAGCGTGCGCGCATGCGCGACCACGGCCCGGGCGGCCTCGAAGGCATAGCCCTGGCCGCGGTGGCGCGGCAGGAAGGCGTAGCCGAGGTCGACGTCTTCCAGGGCGTCGCGCTTGACCAGGCCGGACACGCCGACCGGCACCGCCTCGCCGCCTTGCGCGAGCCGCTCGACCAGGTACATGGAATGGCCGCGCGCGCGCTGCATCGCCACCGGACCGTCCTCGATCGATTTCGCCGCGGCCTCGAGGGTGCGCACGCCGCGGTCGCCGATATGCGCGATGAAGTCGGGGTCGTTGAACAGCGCCAGGAACAGGGCGGCGTCGCCCGGCTCCGCCAGGCGCAGGCGCAGGCGGTCGGTGCGCAGGACCTCTGCTGGATGCTGCTTCACGCGTCCGCCGTCGGCCAGTGGTCGGGGTCCTGCAGCAGCTGGTACATGACGTAGGCGTCCACGTAGCCGAGGCGCTTGTGGCGGTAGGCCTTGGGCAGGGTGCCGACGATCGAGAAGCCGAGCTTTTTCCACAGCCGGACGGCGACGGTATTGGTGCTCACGACATAGTTGAACTGCATGGCGAGATAGCCCTGGGCGCGCGCCTCGCGCAGGCTATGCTCGCCGAGCAGGCGCCCGACGCCGGCTCCCTGCGCCGAGGGGTTGACCATGTAGGACGCGTTGGCCACGTGGTGGCCGCGCCCGGCCTGGTTCGGCATCAGGCGGTACATGCCGAGCACGCGCGCCCCGCTGGTCGCAACAAAAGACGCCACCTCGGGGCCGAGCCAATAGGCGTGACCCGCCTCGCGCGGGGTGGCGGTGGTGAAGGGATAGGTTTCGCCGGCCGCGACGTGGGCACAGAAGATGCTCCACATCGCATCGAAATCTTGCTCGCCGGCGGGGCGGATCTGGATGTCTTTCACGGCTGTCGGAAGCGTATTGACCGAACTTGAAAGCGTTCTATTCTAGCTTCAAATTGTCAGCACGTTCACGAATCGTGCGCAGGTTTTCGATCTTGTTTCGCGCCCTGCTGCGGCATCCTGAAATCGGTGGCGGCCGGCCGTCCGGGCAGGTGCAGGCTCACGCGGGCGGACGGCGCCTCGGCCACCACGGCGCCGCGCCGCAGCACCAGGCGCCGCGCCGCGCGCAGGCGGATGGCCTCGATCGTGGAGCCGGCGTCCAGCAGCACCAGGTCGGCCCAGCAGCCCGGCGCCAGCCCGTAACCCTCGAGGCCGAGGATGCGCGCCGGGGTTTCGGTCACCGCCAGGAAGCACTGGTGCATCGCTTCCACCCCGGTCATCTGCGCCACGTGCAATCCCATGTGCGCCACTTCCAGCATGTCGCCGGAACCCATGCCATACCAGGGATCGAGCACGCAGTCGTGCCCGAAGGCGACGTCGACGCCGGCCGCCAGCAGCTCGGGCACCCGGGTCATGCCGCGCCGCTTCGGGTAGGTGTCGTGGCGGCCCTGCAGGGTGATGTTGATGAGCGGGTTGGCGATCGCCGCGACGCCGCTTTCCGCGATCAGGGGCAGCAGCTTGCTCACATAATAGTTGTCCATCGAATGCATCGAGGTCAGGTGCGAACCGGCCACCAGGCCCTGCATGCCGAGGCGCCGGGTTTCGGACGCCAGGGTCTCGATGTGGCGCGACATCGGGTCGTCGGTCTCGTCGCAATGCATGTCCACGCGCCGGTCCTGCTGCGCCGCGTACTCGCACAGCAGGCGGATCGATTCCGCGCCGTCCGCCATGGTGCGCTCGAAGTGCGGGATGCCGCCGACCACGTCGACGCCCATCGCGATGGCGCGTTTCAGGTTGTCGAAGGCCCCTGGGCTGCGCAGCAACCCGTCCTGGGGAAAGGCGACCAGTTGCAGGTCGAGGTAGGGCGCCACCTGCTTTTTCACCTCCAGCAGCGCCTCGACGGCCAGCAGGCGGTCGTCGCAGACGTCGACGTGGGTACGGATCGCCAGCAGGCCGCGCGCCACCGCCCAGTCGCAGTAGCGCAGGGCGCGCTCGACGATCGCCTCCTGCGCCAGTTGGGGCTTGAGCTCTCCCCACAGGCGGATCCCTTCCAGCAGGGTGCCGCTGCGGTTCACCCGCGGCATCCCGTAGCTGAGGGTCGAGTCCATGTGGAAGTGCGCATCCACGAAGGGCGGGCTGACCAGGTCGCCGCAGGCGTCGATCTCGCGCGCGCCCTGCGCACCCAGGCGCTTTTCCACGGCCACGATGCGTTCGCCATTGATGCCGATGTCGATGCCGCGGCTGCCGTCCGGCAGGGTGGCGTTGCGAATCACAAGATCCATGCGCGCTCCTCCTTTTGTCTCCCCGATTGTAACCATTTCCCGGCAGATCGCATGATGGAGCAAAGTCTGCGTGAGCAGATAATGCTGCAACGCAAGATTTCTATAACCAAAGAACAGAATAAGTGGTTTGCAACGCCGGCCATTCATGGATACACTAGTTATATTGCAGTGCGCCATAAAATGACTGACAAGGAAATCTCATGACTTCAATCAGCGACCAGTTTTCCGCAGTACGCAAGGCCCAGTTCGAAGCACAGTTCGATTTCTTCAATTCCCTCGCCACCCAGACCCTCGAGAGCGCCAGCCGCGTGGCCGCCCTCAACATGGCGGTCTCGCGCGACGCCGTCCAGCGTTCGCTGGGCGCTTCTTTCGCACTGATGAACTCGCGCGATCCGCGCGATGTGCTCAGCCTCGGTGGCCAGGCCGAGGAAGGGTTCCGTAACCTGTTCGCCTATGGCCGCGAGTTGCTCGGCATCGCCGCCGGCGTGCGCCCGTACGCGGTGCGTCCGCAGGCGCTCGGCCTGTCGCCACAGGCGATCGAGACCGTGGAAGTGGTCGAGCGCAGCGTCGCCGACGTCCAGGCCGCATCGGCCGCTGCCGTCGAATCCGCCGTCGAGGCTGCCGTGCAAGCTCCCCCCGTGGTACAGGACGCGCACCCGGTGTCCGCTTTCGCTCCCGCGGCCGAACCGGTCGTCGTGGCCGAAGCCCAAGCCGCGCCCGACGCAGTGACCGAAGCAGTGACCGAAGCGCTGGCCGCCGAGCCGGTTCCGGTGGGCGAGCCGAAAGCCATCGCCAAGGCGGTCGGCAAGGGCGCCGCGCACGCGGGCGCCGTGCCCCATCCGGCAGCGGCACCTGTGGCCGAACTCGCTACTGACGAAGGCAAGGAAGCACCCAAGCTGGTCTCGGCGCCGGCGCCGTCCAAGCGCAAGAAATAAACTTGCGGCACGGACGCCGCTGCGTCCGATTGGCAAAACGACTACACTAGCGGGCTTCGGCCCGCTTTTGTTGTTGGCGCAAGCGGACCGCATCAATCTTCAAGGAATCTGCATGAGTCTCGCAAGGCTGATCGGCGGCTTCGTCCGCCGGCATTGGCATGCCTATGTCTCCTCGGCCTTCATGCTGGCCGGCGTCGCCATCTGCACGGTATTGATTCCGCGCAAGGTCGGCGCCCTGGTGGACGGCCTGGCCGCCCAGAGCCTCGACCAGGACGCGCTGCTGCTCGGACTGGCCCAGCTGCTCGGCCTGGGCGTGGCCATCTATGTGCTGCGGGTCGGCTGGCGCATCCGCCTCTATTCGGCCGCCTACAACCTCGGCGTCGAGCTGCGCACGCGCCTGTACGCGCGCCTGGCCGCGCAAGGGCCGGGCTTCTACCAGCGCCAGCGCACCGGCGACCTGATGGCGCTGGCCACCAACGACATCGACGCCATCGAGATGGCGGCCGGGGAAGCGATGCTGGCCGGCTTCGACGGCACCCTGACCCTGGTCATGGTGCTGGGCATCATGACCCTCGGCGTCGACCCGCGCCTGGCCGGCGTCGCCCTGCTCCCCTTCCCGCTGATGGCCTTCGCGTTCTGGCGCATCTCGCGCCAGGTGCACACGGCGGAAGCCGATGCGCTCAAGCGCTTCTCGGCGCTCAACGACCACGTGCAGGAATCGCTGTCCGGCGTGCGCACCCTGCGCGCCCTCGGCCTGGAAGCCAGGAGCGCCACCCAGTTCAGCGAACTGGCGGGCAATGCGGCCGACGCCAGCCTGAGTGCCCAGCGCTGGGAAGCGGCCTACGAACCGGCGGTCGGCCTGACCCTGACGGCGGCCACCGGCCTGACCCTGGGTCTGGGCGGCTACCTGGTCTGGAACGGCGAACTGACGGTGGGCGCGCTCACCAGCTTCTCGATGTACCTGGGCCAGCTGATCTGGCCGATGTTCGCGGCCGGCTGGGTGCTGTCGCTGATCGAGCGCGGACGCGCCGGCCTGGCGCGCCTGCAGCCGCTGCTGGACGCGCCGCTCACGGTCGAAGACAGCGGCACGCTCGACCAGGTGGGCCGCGGCCCCTTGGTACTCGAGGGTGTCGGCTTCGCCTACGGGGAGGCCGGGCGCCCTGCCCTCGACGGGGTCTCCGTCCGGGTCGAGCCGGGCCAGACCCTGGGCCTGGTCGGCCCGACCGGCGCCGGCAAGTCGACCCTGCTGCGGGTGCTGCTGCGCCAGGCCACGCCGCAGCGCGGCAGCGTCACCTGGGCCGGCCATCCGCTCGCCGCCTACCGGCTGGACGCGCTGCGCGCGGCGATGAGCTGGGTGCCGCAGGAATCCTTCCTGTTCTCGAGCACGATCGCCGAGAACATCGCCCTGGCCCGCCCCGGCGCCTCGCGCGCCGAGATCGAGGATGCGGCCAGGATGGCCTCGATCCACGACGACATCCTGCGCTTCCCCTACGGCTACGACACGCCGGTGGGCGAAAAAGGCATCACCCTGTCGGGCGGCCAGCGCCAGCGCGTGGCGATTGCGCGCGCCCTGCTGGCCGACAGCGCGCTGCTGCTGCTCGACGACGCCTTGTCCGCGGTGGATACCGGCACCGAAACGCGGATCCTGGAACACCTCGATGAACTGCGTGCGGCCAGGCCCGAACGCGCCGCCATCATCGCCAGCCACCGGCTGTCGGCGGTGGCCGGCGCCGACCGCATCGTGGTGCTGCGCGAGGGCCGGGTTCTCGAATCCGGCACCCACGACGAGCTGCTGCGTCTGGACGGCTGGTATGCCAGCCAGTGGCGCTATCAACAACTGGAGGCCAGCATCGATGCAGAGTGATACCACCGCGGTCCCGATGCGCGCGCAGACCGCGCAGGCCGCCGGCCTGCTGCGCCGCGCCGCCGCGCCCGAGCGCCGCCACCTGGTCTGGGCCACCTTCTGGCTGGTCATCGCCGCCGCCCTCGAAGTGCTCGGCCCCCTGCTCGGCAAGGCCCTGATCGACGACCACCTCCTGACCCGCAACCTGGACTGGACCCGCATGTCGCTGCTGCTCGGCGGCCTGGTGCTCACCGGCTGGGCCTCGTCCTGGATCCGCTACCTGCAGCTGATCCGCCTGTCGGGCCTGGCGATGCGCTCGGTGCGGCGCCTGCGCGAATGGGTCTACGGCCACGTGCTGCGCCTGCCGATGGCTTTTTTCGACCGCGCCATGACCGGCCAACTGGTGAGCCGCGTGACCAACGACACCGAGGCGGTCAAGACCCTCTACATCCAGGTGCTGTTCGTGATGCTCGATTCGAGCATCGTGCTGGTCGGGACCCTGATCGCGATGGCCTGGCTCGACTGGCGCCTGATGCTGGTGGTGCTGGCCCTGGTGCCGGCGGTGGTCGGCATCGTCTGGCTCTACCAGCGCCTGTCGGCGCCGGCCGTCACCCGCGCCCGCGCCCTGCGCAGCGACATCAACGGCCAGATGGCGGAGTCCATCGGCGGCATGAGCGTCCTGCAGGCCAGCAATGCCCAGGGGCGCTTCGGCGAGCGCTTCCTGCACACGAACAAGGCGCACCGCAAGGCGCGCCTGGCCGAGCTGAAGGCCAATGCCTTCCTGCTGCGCCCGGCCCTCGACCTGCTCAACGTGGTGCTGCTCACCATCGTGATCTTCGGCTTCGGCCAGCGCCAGATGAACGCGGTGGAAGTGGGCGTGCTGTACGCCTTCATCAGCTACATCGCGCGGGTGGTCGAGCCGCTGATCCAGATCACCATGCAGTTCAGCGGCCTGCAGCAGGCGGTGGTCGCCACCGCGCGCGTCTCCAGCCTGCTCGACGAGACCGGGGCGGCCGAGCATGCGCTTGGACGCATCGGCAACGAGGCGGCCTTCGATCCGCAGGCGCCGGCGGTGCGCGTGCGCGACGTGAACTTCGCTTACGTGGAGGGCCAGCGCGTCCTGCACGAGCTCTCGCTCGACATCCCGCAGGGCGCCTTCTTCGGCATCGTCGGGCATACCGGCAGCGGCAAGTCGACCCTGCTCTCGCTGCTGCTGCGCTACTACACGGCGGACGAAGGGAGCATCGAGATCGGCGGCCTGCCGCTGGCCTCGATCGGCAACGAGCGCTTCCGCAACGAGGTCGGCCTGGTGCCCCAGGATCCCTTCGTCCTGGCCGCCACGGCGCGCGAGAACATCGACATGGGGCGCGGCCTTTCCTTGGCCCGCATCGAAGCGGCGGCGCGCGCGGCCCACGCGCACGGCTTCATCGCTGCGCTGGAACAGGGCTACGACACCCAGCTGGGCGAAGGCGGATCGCGCCTGTCCTCGGGCCAGAAGCAGCTGCTGGCGATCGCGCGCGCGCTGGCGGGCGAGCCGCGCATCCTGCTGCTGGACGAAGCGACGTCGCGCATCGACAGCGCCACCGAGCAGATCGTGCAGGAAGCGCTGGAGGAACTGCGCGGCAAGGTGACCATCGTCGCGATCGCGCACCGGCTGTCGACCATCCGCGCCGCCGACCGCATCATCGTGCTGAACCACGGCCGCATCACCGAGGCCGGTGCGCACGAGGACCTGATGCGCATCGAGGGCGGGCTGTACCAGCGCCTCTACCTGCTGCAGCAGATCGCGCTGTAGGGTGGTCGGCTCAGCCGACCACCCAAACGTGCAAACAGGCCGTAGCGCGGCGCCGGCACCCGGCGCCGCGCGTCGCGCCGCCTGATCTCGTCCACGACCTGGTTCGCCAGCCGGTCGAGCGCCGCGAAATGCGCGCCCAGGCCCTGCTGCAGGGCCGCCGGGACGCTGGCGGCGCACCAGCCCAGCATCATGCACAGCTCCAGGGTGCGCGGCGCGCCCGGCCCGCAGTCGGCGCCCAGGCGGCAGGCGACCAGCGCCCCTCCGAAAGGAACGCCGCGCGCGGTCGAATCCTGTTCGTCGCGCGCCGGCACCCGCTCATGGAAGACCGGGGCCACCAGCGAGGCGATGACATCCGGATTGCCCTGCTCGAAGGCGGCCAGCAGCATGCGCGCGCGGCCTTCCTGGCCGTCCGCGGCGAGGTAGTCGAACATGCTGCCGTACAGCGGATCGGTGGACAGCCGGAGATCGCGGGCGGCGTCCAGTTCGCGCTCGGCGTCCTCCAGGCCCTCCGGGGTGAAGTCGCAGCGCCGCCGCAATTCCTCGGCGGCGGCGCGGCGCGGCGCCGCCAAGGCGGGCAGGACCTGTTCGAGGGCGCGGCGGCAGGTTTCGAGCACGTTGGTCGCGTAGAAATAGGCGCCGCTGCCGGGTTTGCGCATGGCTTCGTAGAAGAACACGCGCAGGTTGGGCGCCTGCACGAAGCGGGCGTGCATGTCGCGCCACGACGCCGGCGCCTGCCCGGCCGCCGGAGCCGGCGCGCCAGGGGCGTGCGCGACAGGCGGCG